>JAUVPY010000131.1 GCA_030598425.1 Anaerolineae bacterium | reverse complement strand
TGTTGCCTCGATTTCGCTCCGCATCGAAAGCAGCATGCGCGACACGGCCGGGATGGAGCGGATCGATTGGTCGAACTGGACGCGCGCGTGGGCGTAGCGGTGCGCTTCGCGATACGCCGCCTCGGCGATACCCACTGCCTGGGCGGAGACCGCCAGCCTGGCTCCGTTCATCAGCGCCATCGCGTAGCGGATAAGCCCAAAGCGTCGCTTGCCGATCAACTCGGCCGGCGTATCGTTGAACTGGATTTCGCAGGTAGGCGAGGTATGTAGACCGATCTTGTTCTCAATGCGGCGGATGTGAACCGTCTCGTCCTTTTCCACCAGGAAGAAGGAAAGCCCCCGCGCATCGGCGGTCCCCTCCTCGCTACGGGCCAGCACCGTCATAATCTCGGCGCAGCCATTGGTGATGAAACGCTTGACGCCGTTGATACGCCATACGCCCGCCTCTTCGTCATAGGTGGCGCGTGTCTGCACCGCCCCCAAATCGGAGCCGGCATCCGGCTCGGTGAGCACCATGGCACCTGCCACCTCGCCCCGCGCGAAACGGGGCAAAACGCGCGCCTTCATCTCCTCGTCTCCGAACTCGCTGATTGACGAGGCGATCTCTTGCAGCCCAAAGATGGTCATCAACCCCGCCTCAGCACGCGATACGATCTCTACCATCATCTGGTAGATCGTCTCCGGCAGGTTCATCCCGCCGTACTCCCAGGGCAGCATAACGCCCATCAATTCAGCCTGCTTCAGGGCGTGTAACGCATCTTGGGTGGCCGAGGCGTAGCTCACGTCGCCGTCGTGATACTGGGCCCCCTCCTCGTCCGCTTCGGCCGCGCGTGGGGCGACCACCGTCGCGCAGATCTCGCCCAGCACCTCCAGAAGCAGGCGATAGCTATCTTTGGCGTCCTCGTAGTGGCGTGGCGCGGTGGGGTACTCTTTTACGTTGGCGTACCCCTTCTCCTTGACTTCGACGACTTCGCGCAGGTCTACCTTGTCCAGGTGATACCCGAGATCCAAATTATCCAGGAAAAAATTGTCAGCCATATCCTCTTTACTCCCTACTCCTTACTCCTTACTTCCTGCTTCCCCTACTTTGCCTTCTCGCGCAAGGCGCGGATCATCATAGGAATCACTTCGGTCAGATCACCGACGATCTTGTAGTGAGCGATCTCGAAAATCGGGGCATTGGGATCGGTGTTAATGGCGATGATCTTGGCCGATTCGTCCATCCCTGCCCGGTGCTGGACGGCGCCGGATATGCCGGCCGCGATGTACAGACGCGGCCGCACCGTGGTGCCCGTCTGTCCCACCTGGTGCTCGCGGGAAACCAGGCCGGCATCAACCGCCGCTCGCGAAGCCCCCACCTCGCCACCGAGAACGTGCGCCAATTCTCTTACGAGCTCAAAGCTCTCTTCGCTGTCCACGCCTCCGCCGCCGGAGACGATGATCGGGGAGTCTTTCAGGTTGATCTCGGATTCCCGTGTTTCGCGACTGAGTATCCTCAAGGCCAGGTCGCTCTCGTCAAACGTCGGTTCAATCTTTTCGACAGATCCCTGGCGCGTCACGTCCGGCTCCTGGCGGCGCATCACCCCTTCACGCACGGTGGCCATCTGCGGGTGCATTTTCGGATTGATGATGGTGGCGATGATGTTGCCGCCAAAGGCAGGGCGGATTTGCAGCAGCAGATCGTTGTAGGTCCGTTTGTCCTTCTTCGAGGTGTAATCGCCGATCTGAAGGTCGGTGCAGTCGGCCGTCAACCCGGCCCGGGAGGCGCTGGCCACCCGGGGGGCCAGGTCACGCCCAATTGCAGTAGCGCCAAAAATCAAAATGTAGGGCTGCTGCTCCTGCACCAACTTGGTCGTCACCTTGGCGTAGGGGAGCGTGCGATACATCTCCAATTCGGGATGGTCGGCCCAAAGAACCCTGTCCGCGCCGTGGTGGATGACCGTCTCGGCCAGGTCTTCCACCTGGTAGCCGCACATCAAACCGCAGACCTGGCTGTCCAGTGTCCCGGCCAGTTCCTGCGCTTTGGCCAACAACTCCAGGCTGACATCGGCGATGACCCCTTCTTCCTGTTCGATGAAAACCCAAACGTCCCTTGAGTTTGACTGATTTGTCATATTCCTTTCCCTCAATAGCCTAGCCTACGATGTATTCCTGGATCAACTCCTCCAACAGCGCGGCGATGCCTTCTTGATCGGCCGACACCTCTTTACTCTCCGCTGTCTCCAGCACCACAAAATTGACCTTATACACCTGGGTGGGTGAACCGGCCAGGCCAATGTTCCCGTCTTGTATCCCCACGTCAGCCGCGCTCCAGACGGGGAGCTTCATATCTCGGGCTTCCAGGTAAGCGTCCAGCGCCTCCTCCGTCCCAAACTCCGGCCACTTTTTCAACAACGACCGGTATTCGAGGGGAGTGGCAGCCAGCTTGTATTCGATCCGCTTGCGTGCCGAGGCCGGGCGTGGTTGGTTGGCCGTACTGACGACCGTCAGAAGGCAGGGCAACATGCATTTCACCAGCTCTTTACCCAAGGGCAATGCCCTTTCCACAACAAGCTCGTCCCCTTCCAGATCGACGACAGTTTCTGCGTAAGTGATCTGTGGGATGCCCAGCTTCTCCGCCGTCTGGGGACCAACTTGGGCGGTGTCCCCATCAATCGCCTGCCGTCCGCAGAAGATCAGATCGTAGTCGCCCTGCTTTTGAACGGCGCACGTCAGCGCATACGAAGTAGCCAGCGTATCCGCACCGGCGAACTTCCTGTCGCTGATCAGAACCACCTGATCCGCGCCCCGGTAGAGGGACTCGCGCAGCACCTCGGCCGCCTGGGGTGGCCCCATCGTCATGACGGTAACTTGACCACCGTGCTGCTCCCGGACCCGAAGCGCCATCTCCAACGCGTTCAAATCTTCCGGGTTAAAAACGGCCGGTAACGCCGAGCGGTTCATAGTGCCGTCGTCTTTCATCACATCGCCGGTGATGTTTTTTGTGTCAGGCACCTGCTTAACCAGTACGATAGAGTTATACGTCCTGGCAGATGACATTCGCTCCTCCTATTGTATTTAGAAAATTGGAAGGCTGGAAGATTGGATGGTTGGAAGATTGGCCCACGGAGCTCCTTTTGGGAAAGATTGGATACCTTCAAGCGGATCTATCTTCCAGCCATCCAACCATCCAGCCTTCCAATCTTCCAGATCAGTTCACGGTGCGACAAACTCACCGCCGTCCACGCGTATGACGTTGCCCGTCATCCAGGCCAGCTCAGGCCGGGAGAAGGCGACGACGGCGTTGGCCACGTCTTCGGGCCGGGTCAGACGGTGGTAGGGATTACGGTGCAGGGTCGCATCAATCATCTGCTGACTCCCGGGGATCATGCGCAGCGCCGGTGTGTCGGTGACGCCGGCTTGGACTGCATTCACCTTGATGTTGCGGTGGGCCAACTCGTATGCCAATTGGCGGGTGTGGCTTTCCAGGGCGACCTTGGCGGCGCTGACGGCGCCATAAGTAGCCATAACCCGCTGGTTGCCCTCGCTGGTCATAGAGAAGATGCGGGCATCGTCGGCGAAGATTCCCGCCCAGGCCAAATCCTGAACCCAATACACCAGGCTATGCGCCATGACGTCCAGTGTCATCTCCATCTGTTTTTGGTCCAGGCTCTCCTCTTGCGTTTCCGCCACGTACGGCTTGAGTGCGCCAAAGGCCAGCGAGTGAAGCATCACCTTCACCTTGACCCCCGCTTCTTTCATCCGCTCGATAGCCTTGGCTCGCTTTCTCGCATCGGCGGCGTTCATATTGATAAAGAGCGTCTTGCGCCCGACAGCCTCAATGTCGGACTGCACTTCCTTGGCCCGTGGCAGCGTCGCTTTAAGATCGAGATGAACGCCCACAATATCCATACCGGCCTGGGCCAGAGCCCGGCTGGTCGCCGCGCCGAAGCCGCTCGACGCGCCCAAGATCAACGCCCAACCTGACAGTGCGATGTTACTTGTTGTCACCATGCACCTCTTCGTTTCTCCTCCGGATTAAGCTACACATCCGCCCAATAATAATAATCAATCGGCTCTTTGTCAATTGCTTAGAACACCACTGGAGGAAAAAGGTTTCGTGATTTCGACATTTCGGCCCAGGCCGGGTATAATCTACCACATGCACAAGTACATCTGGCCCATCATCGCCGTGCTGGTGGTTGTTTCCGGCTTGGCGGCCTGGGCGAGTAATTCGCGCGATCTTTTCTACGTGACCGGCGAGGAAGATCCGCTGCCCCAACTGACAGGCGTCACTCAATTCGCCTTCAACCTGGCCCGCCCTCCATTACAACTGGCCGACGATGTACCGGTGGCGCACGCTGGCGTCAACCCCTTTGGCGTGAACACCTTTCTGCAAAATGAGGTCGATCCCCACAAGCGCCGTCTGGCCATGGAGATGGTCGCTAATGCGGGCTTTAGCTGGATCCGGCAGGAGTTCCCCTGGGAGGACATCGAGATCCACGGCCCCGGCGACTTCGTGGACCGGCGCCACGACCCGCCGCGCTCGGCTTGGGACAAATATGATCACATTGTGGACCTGGCCGAAGCGCTCGACATCCAGATCATCGCGCGGCTCAGCAATCCGCCGGCCTGGAGCCGCGCGGCGGGCGATGAAGCTGGCCCCTTTGCCCCGCCTGACGACCTGGATGCTTACGGCGATTTTGTGGAGACGGTCGTCCGCCGTTACCAGGGCCGCATCCACTATTACCAGATTTGGAACGAGCCCAATATCTACCCCGAGTGGGGAGAGCAACCGGTAAACGCTGCCAAATACGCCGAATTGCTCAAGGTCGCCTCCACCCGGGCCAAGGCCGTGGACCCCGATGTGGTGATCATTGCCGGCGCGCTGGCCGCCACCGTCGAACTGGACCGGCATCCCCACGGCCTGACCGACGCTCTTTTCTTACAGCAACTATACGATGCCGGCGCTGGACCTTACTTCGACGTGCTGGCTATGCAGGGCTACGGGCTCTGGTCCGGGCCTTACGACCGGCGCATGCAGCCCCGGGTGATTAACTTCTCGCGTCCGCTCTACATCCGCGACATAATGGTGCGCAATGGCGACGCCCACAAGCCGATCTGGCTCTCGGAGATGGCCTGGAACGCCCTGCCACCTGACTCATCCTTGCCCGCCGCGTATGGCCAGGTGACGGAGGCTCAGCAAGCCCGTTACGCGGTGCAAGCCTACTACCGGCTTCAGTCAGAGTGGCCCTGGTTAGGCGTGGCCAACTACTGGTTCTTGAAACAGGCTGACGATCGAGAGCGAGAGGCCAATCCCCAGTATTACTTCCGGCTGTTGGAACCTGACTTCACCCCCCTTCCCGCTTATCAGGCCTTGAGCAACGCCGCCAGCTTGCCGCCGGTGATGTACCGTGGCTATCACCAGGAAGACCACTGGGCCGTGACTTACACCGGCTGGGAGGAGATAAAGGACGAGCGCGCCATATTGGGGACCTACCGCCAACCGACAAACGAGGATGCCCGGGCCAGCTTCATCTTCAACGGCAGCGACCTATGGCTGGTGGTAGCTCGCGGGCCAGGTGGCGGCCCGTTGGAGGTGACTGTGGACGGAGGTCCTCCGCAGGTGGTGTCTCTGGACTCGCCTGAGGCCACATTTGGGGTCAAGGTGCCGATCGTCAGAGGGCTACGCCGGGGCCAACACGAGCTGCACATCACCGCTCAACCTGGAGCGGTCATTGACGGCTTCGTCGTCCAGGATCGGCCCACGCGGTTGATCCTACGCGCCGTGGGAGCGGGGGCAGTGGTCCTGAGTCTGGTCGCGCTGGGCTGGCTCACGATCTCGCGACGACGCGAAAAACGCGATTAGCTTGCCTGCACAAGAAAACTCTTGAAAGCCAAAGCAATAGAAAAGGAGGGATCCATGGCTATGCGCGCGATCAAGGCTGGATTCGTAGGGTTCGGGGAGATCAACAGCCCCCGAGAGCTGATCGAGAAGAAATGCCTGGAGGCCCAAAAAGCACTGGAAGAGCGCGGCATCGAGCTGGTCCATACCGAACCGGTTCGAGATGACCCGGACGGCTTCGAGGAAGCGCGAGCAATAGAAGCATTATCCCGGGAAGACTTTGACTTCCTTGTCGTCTGCATCGCTGGCTGGATTCCGTCCCAAACCGTAATAAACGTTATTAGTGAATTCCATCACAAAACATTGGTCCTCTGGGGGCTCACCGGACATACCGAAGAAGGTAGACTCATCACGACGGCAGACCAAGCCGGAACTACTGCGCTGCGTGATCCTATGGAAGCCCTGGGATTCAAGTTTAAGTACGTCTACGACACGCCGGATGGGTCTTCCAGCGCGGCCGACAAAGTGCTGCATTTTGGCAAAGTTGCCAGAGCCATGAGTCTGCTGAGACATTCCAGGGTAGGCATGATGGGGTACCGAGATATGAATCTCTATGCAACCCTGGTTGATGGCGTCTCACTACGCAGGGTGGTAGGACCGGAAGTTGAGGTGTTCGAAACGCTGGAAATCGTCCAGAAGATGGAAGCCCAGGATCAAACACAGGTGGCGAAGGTCATTGATGAACTGAGGCGCGACTGGACCTTTGAGCAACCGATCGAGGACAAGGGTCTTGAGAAAGGCGTCCAGATGTATCTGGCGCTAACGGGCAAGATCGAAGAAAGGAACTATCAAGCCATTTCCCTGGTTGACGTATATGGGGTGAAAAAACTGCTGCACTTCCCGCCCGCCGTGGTGCTTATGTTGCTGGTGGATAAGGCTGGCGTGGCTTCTATTCCTGAAAACGATGGGTTGGGTGCAATCACGCAGCTGATCGTACGCTATCTGACCGGCCAGGCGGGTGCCTATTTGGAGTTTTACGAATTTCTGACCGATCGCCTATTGATGGGCGTTCCCGACTATGTACCTTCTGAAATAGTAGATGGGCCGGTGCGTGTTCTTCC
>JAUVPY010000247.1 GCA_030598425.1 Anaerolineae bacterium | reverse complement strand
TGGCGGTGGCCAGGATGCGCGGAAAGTCGTACCTTTCGATGGGCGGCGTGTCCATGGGCATTGCCGGGTCCATCGTGGATCAATCGCTCTTCGAGAGCTACCTGGGCATGCGGGTGGAAGCGGTGGACATGACCGAGTTTGTCCGCCGCATAGACGAGGAGATCTACGACAAAGACGAATTCGAGCGGGCCTTGGCCTGGGTCAAAGACAACTGCCCGGAAGGAAAGGACTACAACCCCCCTGAGGGGCAACGCAGCCGGGCTCAGAAAGACGAAGACTGGGCAACTTCGGTGAAAATGGCCTTGATTGCTCGCGACCTGATGGTGGCCAATCCCAGACTGGAGGAATTGGGATATGGCGAGGAGGCCCTGGGGCGCAACGCCATCGTCGCCGGTTTCCAGGGTCAGCGTCAGTGGACCGACCACTACCCCAACGGCGACTTCATGGAAGCCATCCTCAACACCTCCTTCGATTGGAACGGCATTCGCCAGCCTCACGTCGTGGCCACCGAAAACGATGCCCTCAACGGGATTTGTATGCTCTTTGGTCATCTCTTGACGGGCACGGCCCAGATATTCGCTGACGTGCGTACCTATTGGAGCCTGGAAGCTGTCAAGCGGGTGACTGGCCTCGATCTGACCGGCGAGGCGGCGGGTGGCATTCTGCACCTGATCAACTCCGGCCCGGCTGCCCTGGACGGCACCGGTCGGGGTTCGATTGACGGCAAGCCGGCGATCAAACCCTATTGGGAGGTCACTCCGGATGAGGCAGAAGCATGCCTGGATGCCGTCACTTGGCACGCGGGTATCACCGAGTATTTCCGAGGCGGCGGCTGGTCCACCAAGTTCCTGACGCGCGGCGGCATGCCGGTCACCATGTCCCGGCTCAATCTGGTCAAGGGATTGGGGCCGGTCCTGCAACTCGCGGAAGGGTCTACCGTCGAGATACCGGAAGATGCTCACCACATTCTGGATGAGCGCACTAACCCGACATGGCCAACCACCTGGTTTGTGCCCAGGCTTACCGGTAGTGGGCCGTTCCGGGATGCGTACACGGTGATGTACAACTGGGGAGCCAACCATGGCTCGCTCAGCTACGGCCACATCGGTGCCGACCTGATCACCCTGGCCTCGATGCTGCGCATTCCGGTCTACATGCACAACGTGCCCGAGGAGAAGGTCTTCCGACCCAACACTTGGGCGACGTTTGGGGCGATGGACCCCCAAGGCGCCGACTTTAGGGCGTGTGCCAATTTCGGGCCTCTGTACGGCCAGTACTAGATATGGGAGAAGCTGAAGGGTAACGGGCAGGCAGGATATTTTATGTCCTGCCTGCCCGTTTAATGACGAACGGACCAGTCTCGAAGGCTCTTTCGTCCTTCGTCCCTTGTCGTTCGTCACAATATAGAAATTCGTCATCGCCCTGATCAACTGGACACGGGCGTTCGCTGGATTTCTCGCACGGGCGATCAAGACGCGTTGGGCCTTATCCTGCCTGCCACCGCCGAGCCAGAAGGGTATCTGGCCGAGAAGGCTAAGGGGAATATCAAAGTGGTTCCGGCCAAGGGTGTATTCCAATTCGAGTTGGAGATGGGTGCCCTGACGCCGGACGAGGCTCAACGTGTGGAGGAGAAGGTCACCCAAGTACTGGCTGGCTGATCCTCGGTCGGCCAGCCGACCTTTCAGGTAGCCCGCAGATAGAAAGGAACGCATCGGCTAACCCGGGGATTTTCTAAGACGATGGTTCTTCGAGGCAGTCTCTCGCTCCTCATTTGAAACGTGGATCAAGGCAACAACCCCGCAAGAACAGGATACAGTCAAGATATCAAAAATGATTTACAGGGTATTAGGCACCACGGGACTGAAGGTTTCCATCGTCGGATTTGGAGCGGCATCTCTTGGCCACGAATATGGCCAAATCGATCCTGATGAGGGAAACAGAGCTGTTCATTACGCCATAGCGAGAGGCATCAATTACTTTGATGTGGCCCCCTTTTATGGGCGTACTTTGGCTGAAACTCGCCTGGGTGAGGCTCTGGACGGCTACCGGGACAAGGTGATTCTGGCTTCCAAAGCGGGACGTTACGATATTGATGAGTTCGACTTCTCGGCCAAACGCATCATCGAGTCGGTGGAAGAAAGCTTGGACCGATTGAAGACGGATTACATTGACGTGTTCCAGGCTCACGACATTGAGTTCGGGGACAAAGAACAAATTATCAACGAAACACTTCCAGCGATGCATAAGCTGAAGCAACAGGGCAAGGTCCGATTCGTGGGTATCACGGGCTATCCGCTTCACGTGTTGAAGGCTGTGGCTGAAGCCGCCGAAGTTGACACCATCTTGTCCTACTGTCGCTACAACCTGATGGATACCACCATAGACGACGTCTTGACACCGGCGGCCAAGCGGAAAGGCATTGGCCTGATCAACGCTTCACCGCTGCACATGCGTGTGCTGACCGAGAAAGGCGCGCCCGACTGGCATCCAGCTCCCAGACGAGTTCTTGAAGTTGGGCGGCAGGTAGCCCGTTATTGTCGAAGTCGAGGAGTCGACATCGCTGATTTGGCGATGCAATATGTTTTGCAGCACGACTACGTGGCCACCACTTTGGTGGGTATGAGCAAAGTCAAGCACGTAGACAACAACGTCAAATCAGTGGGAGTCGCCCCAGACCCGGAGATCCTGGCCGAAGTCCTACACATGATCGAGCCTGTCGCCAACGTCGTCTGGATAGAGGGCCGCCCAGAAAACCAAGACCCCGGCGCGGTGGCGCCGGAATCATGAAGATCGACGCGCGTCTGGGCTTTGTGGTCGGGGCTGACTAGGTAGTGTTGACATTTGAATTGGCACCAGAGAGACATCATCAGACTTTTCGCCGGAGTCTCAGAGGACAATGACAAAATGTCAACACGGCCTAACCGGTTTGCACGGTGTCGGGCCAGTATGCAGAACTGAGAAAAGGTAATGGAATACTCGGGAGACAACCAAATGACACAGCTTAGCTCGATGACACATCGTGAACGTTTCATGGCGGCACTGAAGGGCGAACCTGCGGACCGGATTCCCGTTTTCCCTGTTTTGATGTTCCTGGCGGTTGATCGAGCCGGCATTACCTACAGAGAATTTGCGACCAATGGCAGGGCGTTGGCTGAAGCGCAATTGCTGGTCCAGGAGCGCTTTGATCTGGATGCCATCACCGCGTGTTCAGATGCCTTCCGCGTGTCTGGGGATTTGGCCCGGGTCTTGGGCGGAGAGATGGTTTATCCTGAGGATAAGCCACCCTATTTGCGAAAGCCGCTGATCGCCTCTGATGCTGATCTGGATAAGCTGGGCCGCCCCGATCCTACAAGCCCGAAGAGCAGAATGGGCGATCGAGTGCTCGGGGTGTCTGAACTGGTAAACGGTGTGGCGGGTAACGTGGCCGCGTTGGGCTGGATCGATATGCCTTTCGCGGAAGCGTGCTCCGTGTGCGGTGTTTCGGAATTTATGGTACTGCTTATGGATGATCCGGCCCTTGCGCATCGCATCTTGGCCCATCTGACCGAGATCGTTATTGACTTCGCCCTGGCCCAGGTCGAAGCTGGCGCGGATATGATCGGAGCCGGGGATGCGGCGGCCTCCTTGATTTCGTCGGCTATGTATTCGGAATTCGCGCTGCCCTACGAACAGAAGGTTTGCCGAGCTATCCACGAGGCCGGGGGATTGGTCAAACTTCACATTTGTGGGAATACGACTCACCTACTGGGCAAAATGGCCACGTCGGGAGCAGATCTCTTCAACGTCGATCACCTGGTTCCTTTGTCCGAGGCACGGGACGTGTATGCAGGTCACGACAAATGCTTCAAGGGCAATCTGGACCCCGTTTCCCACGTCATGCAGGCGACGCCTGACCAGTGCCGTGAATGGGCGCATCAGTGTATTTCCCTCGCTCAAGGGACCAAGTATATGTTGAGCGCCGGTTGCGAGGTCCCGGCAGAAACCCCAGACGAAGTGTTTCAAGCTTTTTGTGATGCTCCCAAAACTGTTCAAGCTTGACATTCACCCGACGCTGACACCCAACTGCACCTGCCACATTACTTGACAGAACTTTCATTACATGTTAAAATGAAAGAAGCCGAAATCAAGTGGTAAAATTTGAAGTGGCCGCTGGATTCCAGAGATGCATAGGGACCTATACCTCGAAGAGCGTCGCCAAGAAATATTAAGAGAAGTCGGCCAGCGCGGCCGGGTCACGGTCGCTGAACTCAGCCGGCAGTTCAGCGTATCGGAGGTGACCATCCGCTCTGACCTGCAGGCTCTTGCTGAATGTAACCTGATTGTACGTACTCACGGTGGCGCCGTACCCGCCGCGCGCGGTCTGTATGACCTGTCGCTGGCATCGCGTCGTCAGCGACAGGTCCAGGAGAAGAGCCGCATCGGCGAAGCCGGCGCAGCGCTGGTCGCCGATGGTGATGCCATCTTCCTCGACAGTAGCAGTACCGCACTAGCCATCGCGCTGCATCTGAAAGACCATCGCCATTTGACCATTATCACCAATGGTTTGGCCGTCGCTCAAGAGATGCTCGATGCCCGCGATGTGATGCTGGTGATGTTGGGTGGCACGCTGCGGCGTGACACGGCTTCACTGGTTGGGACTGACGGCTTGGAGATGCTACGCAAGTACAACATTCAAAAGGGATTCTTCGGCGCGCACGGTATCAGCCTCCCCGAGGGCTTGACCGATGTCAGCGCCGAAGAGGCCGACGTTAAGCGTCCGCTGGTGGCTGTGTGCCGTCAGGTCGTCGCCGTGCTGGACGCGACCAAGTGGGGCCAAGTGGGCCTGGCTTCGTTTGCCCACCCAGGGCAGATCCACAGCGTGATCACTGACCATCACGCACCCCCTGATTCAGTCGAGCAGATTCGCTCGTTGGGAATTGAAGTGGTTTTGGTTTGAACATTACGCATTCACCTTCCCGGACGTTCCAAAACTTCCGGGAAGGTTTTCGACGAAAAAACGGAGGATATGAAAATGGAAGCAACTGTATCGCTCACCGCCGAGAACATATCGGCTATGATAGAGGAGCAGGCACTCACCAAAGAGGATTTGATGACCTACCTGCGCCAGG
>JAUVPY010000037.1 GCA_030598425.1 Anaerolineae bacterium | reverse complement strand
GTAGGCGTCGGCGGCGGCAGCGTCGGCGTATCCGTAGGGGTAGGTGTTGGCGGTGGTGGTGTGTTGGTGGCGGTAGGCGGTGGGCTGGTGGGCGTGGCCGTCGGCGGCAGGGTGGGTGTGGCGGTCGGCGGCACACCCGTGGCGGTCGGCGTGGGTGTATTGAGCTGGCTGGTTTGTGTGGGCGTAGGGGTGTCAATGCCAGTTGTCGGTGATGGCATAGGCGTGGCTGTCGGCAGCACACCGGTGGCGGTAGGCGTGGG
The DNA here is from genome assembly GCA_030598425.1 of Anaerolineae bacterium. Classification (GTDB taxonomy): domain Bacteria; phylum Chloroflexota; class Anaerolineae; order 4572-78; family NAK82; genus JAUVPY01. The sequence goes on along the minus strand of JAUVPY010000037.1, from coordinate 10,919 downwards.
CGTATTAACTATTGGCGTACCGGTGGCCGTTGGTGTACGCGTGGCCGTCGGTGGTCTGGTTGGGGTGAATGTAGGTGTTGGCGGAGTGGGAGGCATAAAAGGCAGCCACAGCTTTTGGCCGACGTATATTACGGTGTCGATCAGACAATTGGCGTGCATGATCTGGTAAATGGTCGTATGCGTGCGCACCGCCAGGGAGTGGAGTGTATCCTCAGGACGCACGGTATAAATCACCCAGTCTGGCGGTGGGCCACAAGGTGGCCGGGTCGGCGTAGGGGCCGCCGGAGGCACATAGATGACTTGTCCTGGATGAACTACTGGATATCGCAGGCAATTGGCGTGCACCAGATGTGGAACGGTCGTGTTGTAGCGATAGGCTATTGAAACCAGCGTGTCGCCGGGGCGCACTGTATATCGGTTCCACCCGGCTGGGGGCGGGCAGGGTGTGGGGGTAGGAGGTCTGTGCGTCGGCGTGGCCGTCGGAAATACGGTCACTACAATGATTGCGGGCGTGTGGCTCGCCGTTGGGGTTGGAGAACTCGTAAAGGTTGGCGAGGCTGTTGGCAAAGGTGTCGATGTCCAGGTGGGAGCGGGTTGGACGGCGACCGTGCTGGTTGGAATAGCCGTTGGCGACGGCAGAGGGGTCGCAGTGGGAGTCGGGAGTAGTGTCTCGGGCGTGAATTGGGCCGCGATCGGTGTCGGCTGTGGCGCTTGGAAGTCGACCGGCAGGTCACCTAGCGCCAGCACGAAGGCCGCGACCACCGTCAGGGTGACGACTGCGACGGCCAAAAGGCTTGTCAGCAACGGCCTCCATGATGAGGGATCGGGCTTTGGCGCGTCGGTGCGATGGGAGTCGGTCGGGCCATTAGCCATGATCTTATTGACTTCAGCTCTCGTCTGGCTGGTCGGAACTCAGGTCCAGGGGGGGGACATCCACTTCCATCCAAGGGTCATTGTATCCCTGGCTGATGGGCAGCAGGAAGCTGAAAGTGGACCCGACGCCCATCTCGCTTTCGACCCAGACCCGCCCGCCATGGGCTTCGACCAACGATTTGACAATCGCCAATCCGACGCCGGTTTCTCCAAGACCGTTTATCAGGGCGCTGTCGGCTCGATAAAAACGGTCGAACACCCGATCTTGATCTTCAGGCGTGATGCCACCCCCTGAGTCGCGGATCGAAATTCTTAGGTGAGGAGTCTCTTCGGGGTTACCCGCCTCTTCGTCGTATAACTGAGCCGACACTTCGATCGTCGATCCTACCGGTGAACACTTGGTCGCATTGCCCAGGAGATTGGTCAGGATTTGATGGGCGCAGTCGGTATCGGCTTCCACTGGCGGCATCTGTTCGGGCAGGTTTAGTTCCAGAGTCAGTTCCTTTTCCTCCAACTGGGCCCGGGCGCTGATGATGCCGTCTTCGATGACCTCACTCATGTCGACGACGGTCGTCCGGATCTCTAGCTGGCCGGCATCAATCGCGGTGACCCCGATCAGGTCGTTGAGCATGCTGTTCATGCGTTCGATGTTGGCTTTGATGCGTTGCAGGAATTTGCGTTGCATATCGCCGATAAGGCCCACTGATTCCCCCAACAAGAGGTCAGTGTAGCCGGTGATAGACGTCATGGGCGTGCGCAATTCCTGGGATAAGGAGGCCACAAACTCGTCACGGGCCTGTTGGCTCGCGGCCTCTGCGGTGATGTCATACAGGATGGCAACACTACCCTCTGGACGTTCGCCGCTTGGCGTGGCTGCCATGGGGCTGATCGTGGCACGCAGCACCCTATCACTCACTTCCAGGGTGGTAATGACCATGCTGTTTGACTGGCCGCCGAGTTCCGCAATGGCTTTGTTCCAGCGTTCATCCCGCGTCACTTGCCCCAGCGGTTGGCTGACCAGCGTGTCGGGCGAAGTTCCTAGCATCTGGGCAGCCGCAGTGTTGACCCGGCTTATTTTGCCGTCGGAGTCACCGATGATAACGCCACACGTCAGATCTTCCAGCACTGTCTGAGTACCGGCTGATCCAGAAACTACTTGCGCCTGCGCTCCCATAGGGCTGCGCTGTGCCCGCCGCACGGCGCGCGCCAGCTTGCGAGTGCGCTCACGGGTTTGAGCCAGCGCTACCGCCAGTCGTTCGGCCTCGGCTGCTTCGTGCTCGAGGACTTGAATCTTTTCCCGCAGCGTTTCTCGTTCGGATTCCAGTTGTTTCAGCTCAGCGCTGTGGGTCTTTGCCTCCGCCGAAAGAGATTGTATCTGTGTGTCTTTTTCCTGAGATAATTGTTGAAGGGCCGTCCGACTCTTTTTCGCAGCCTCTTCCAGGGTCGCCAGTCGGGCACGCGCTTCTTCCATCGCCTTCTTGTTGCCCTCGGCGGCGGTCTCTTGCTCATAGAGCCTCTGTGCAAAGAGGGCCACTTCTTCACGACTCTTTTTCAGTTCGGCTTCCATAGCTGCGCGCTGCTTGCTGACTTCCATCTCCTGGTTACGAAGGGTCCAGGCGAGTTGTTGGGCCTTGGTCTCCAGATCGTGGTGCGTGCGGGCGTTTTCAATGGCGACTGTTACCTGGTCGGCCAGGGTCCGGCAGAGTTGGGTCTCGCTGACAGAAAAAGATCGTCCGCTGGTTCCGTTGCCGGCGATCAACACACCGAGCGGAGAATCGTGGTGAACCAGCGGTTGGATGATCACTGGCCCCGTCTGCTCCGATCCCATCAGTGAAAACAGAAGTCGCAATTGCGGATTGTCATCCCGCTCGTTAAGCGCAACTTGGCGCTCGCGGCGCAGCGCGTGTTTTATGGCCTGCTGTTCGCTGAGGGGAAAGGCAACTGCTTCGCCTCGTCCCTGGCGGGTCGGATTGTGAATAGCGGCCAGGCGAAGTTGCGTGGTCTGCCCATCTTCCAGCAGTGCAATAGCGCATTGCTCGGCGCTAAGGGCTTGTGCCACGCTTTGCGCTGAGTCTTCCAGTACTTCTGACAGGTCAAGCGATTGGCTTATTCTCCGCGAAGCCTCAAACAGGCTGACCAGCCCCTTGATCTGCTCCATTGAGGTCTTGCTTAGCCCCTGGAGTTCCTCGCTCTTGCTGCTGAGTGTGGCAATCGTTCCCTGATAGATGGCAAGCACAAACAAAGGGTATGCAACGAGTTGCCCCAGGCGTGTCCAGGTAGTTACGTTCGGGAAAGAATAAGGAGGCAAAAGACTACCCAGTGTCAGCAGATGCAATCCATAGCCGAGCAGCAATATTCCGAAGGCAACCAATGATAGACTTTGCTCCGGGCTGCGAGGTACTTCTTCGGCCAGGTCTCTTGTCAGCAAAGCCATAGCCGCTATCGCTATTCCGATTCCCCAGATGGCCCATACCCACGCCTGGCCTGATCCATTGTAGTCAGGTAGCGCGCCTCCCTGGGTAACCTGGCCATTCCATATTGCGGTGAGGATGATATAGAAGATACCCGCAGCCACTGTGTTTATGACCACCAGGCCTAAGCCGTGGGTGACACGGTCACGTAAGACCGGAACAAATGCCCAAGCCAGAAGCCCCAGACTAACTACATCAATCGCGCGTTCCAGTGGGGGAATCCAGACTACCGTCGTTTCTGGCGAGCCCCTGGCGATGAGGGCTGCGACCACCAGCAACCCCCGTAGTCCAAGCATCCCAATCAGGGCTACGGCTTGGATACGAGCCCGGTTGGTCGCGGCATACGGATAGGCATCTCTGCCCCGCCGCCATTGACCTAAGGCAATCACCAGCCCCGCGTCCAAGACGAGCAGCACAATCAAATTGTAGATAAAACCGCCAGCCTGAGTACTCAGGATGCTTAATGCATTGGACAGCATAGATTTCATTTCCAGAGGTTGTTCGTACCACGCCCAGAAGCAACATGCCTCGCTTCATTATAGCACAAAGGCTTAGCTTTGAGCAATAAGATTTTAGAACTAAAGAGGTCTGGGCCGGAATCGGGCTGAATTCTTCGCTCTCGACAGAACTGCCAGTCTTTACCGGGCTGGCAGTTCTGTCTTAGGTGGCGGTCACCTATCTTCGGGCTGAGGTTTGTTCAGGTATAACCGGCGGTAATGGGCGTACTGCTCGTATACATTCCGGACATAACGGCGAGGCTCGACAAAGGGCATCGTCTCCACAAAGAGGTCCAAATCGTGGGCGTCTTCCATCCATCGGTGGATGTGGCCCGGGCCGGCGTTATAGGCTGCCAGGGCCGCTATAGGCTCTTCGTCAAATGTGGCCAGTTGGACGCTGAGGTAAAATGTACCAAAGTGGATATTGACATAAGGTAGGTAGAGGTCATTTTCGCTGAACTCTCCCCAGCCTAGCCGTGCGGCAATCCACTCGCCTGTGGGCGGGATGATCTGGCTCAGCCCGCGCGCGTCGGCTGGGGAGTCGATGGAGGGCTCAAAGAGGCTTTCTTGACGGATCAGAGCGAAAAGAAGCAGTGGGTCTACATCCTGGTTTTTCGCTTCGGAGAGGACTAACTCCCGGTAGTAGAGAGGAAAGGAGAGGTGCTGAATGAAATCGGGCACCTCGGCCCGGCTGGAAACCGGTGAAAGCCAGGTTAGTCGCTCGGCAGCGACGATCGATAAACGATATAGGCCCCGCTCGCGGAATGCGAGCGCCAATTGGTACATATGAAGCGGATCGTCCCACCACATCTCCTTGATCGCATCAAACTCCTCGAGGGCGTCGCCGCGCCGTCCAACTGCCAACAATGCGTCGCCCCGGCGGAAGGCGGGGCTTTCGGCAATGGCCGGGTCCAAGGAGGCGAGGTCCAGCGTATCGGTGATGGGGAGCCAGCTTGCCAGCCATTCTTCGGCCTTCACCTGGTCGCCATCTGGGTTGGGGAAGGAGAGCGCGTCAGCAGATGCGGTCGTGAGCGGCGCCTCGTCGATTATCTCCGCGGCTCGCAGCCCGTAGAAAGAGGTTGGTGCCCACTCAAGGGCTGCCTCAAAAGCGGCTTCTGCCTCGCTTGGGTCCTCCATAGCCAGCCAGGCTTTGCCAAGCCAATAGCGGGCGGCTACCGAAGCTCGGCTGTCGGGGTAGTCTTGAATAAGTACCTCCCAGTCCTCCCGGGCCGTTTCAAACTCGCCGCGACGAAAATCCAACAGAGCTGCATTGAAGAGGGCCTCAGGTGTGTCTTCATCAGTGGGGTAGCGATCGACCAAATCGCGGAAACTGGCGGCGGCTCGCTCCAGGTCTCCGCCGTCGAATTCAAGCTCGGCCGCTTTCCACAGAGCTTCTGGCGCCATAGGCGATTGGGCGTTCTCTTCTGCGAACTCTCGGTAAGTGTCAAGGGATTGATCGACGTTATCGCGCCAGGCGTAAGCCTCCGCCATCTCCAACCAAGCCTCGGCCACGTGCTCGCTTTCCGGGTGTCGTTCGATGAACTCCTTGAATCCCTGGATGGCCTGCCGAAGGTTGCCGTTGGCTTTCAGTGAGAGGGCCAGGTACCAGCGGGCATCTTCTTCTTTGTAGGTTGAAGGGTCTGCCTCAAGGTAGCGGGTGAAGGCTTCGGTGGCCGGTTGATAGGCCCCGGCGTGATAATCCACCAAGCCTCGTTGGTGGTCGTCAACCGGCACATTGGAATTGACCAGTTCGACCAGGGCCAGATAACTGTCATATGCCTCCGGGTAGCGATTCACGGCCTGGAGGTAACGCTCGTAAGCGGCCTCCTCGTCGCCGGTCGCTGCCAAGGCTTGCCCCGCCAGATATAGGATCCTGGCGCGATAGGCGCGAAAACGGGCGATTTCGAGAATCGCGTCGTATTGCTCGACAGCCTTGTCGGGGTTGCCCTGCGCCAATTCGGCCTGGGCGATCTCTTCCCGCATGTGAACGGCCCAGCCGTTGTCGGGAGCTACGCGCAGCCCGCTGGCGTAGGCTCTCGCCGCGCGGTCGTAGTCAAGCGCCAGCATAGCGGCGTCGCCAATGCCTTCGTAGGCGTATATGGCCAGGGTATCGTCGCCCGTGTCGAGGTAGTCTTGGAGAGCGTCGGTAACGCCTTGCCAGTCTCCCAGTCCCTGGTAGGCCCGCGCCAGCAGAAGATGGGTCGTTGGGACTTGGGGATCATCCGGGTAGGTATCGACGAAATTTCGTAGGCTGGCCAGAGCCGTCTCGTAGTCGGCGTCCTCCAGGGCACTGCGTCCAACCCAGAAGGCGGCCAGTCGAATTTCACTCTCATCAGCACCGGGGTCGTTCAGCAATGTGGCGAACTCATCGGCGGCGCGAGGATAATCACCCCAGTCAAAGGCTTGTCGCGCAGCAGCCAGCCGGGCGCTGGGACTAGGCGGGGGTGTCGGTGTGGGGGGGATGGGTGGGGTAGGTGTCACGGTAGGAGTCGCGGCCGAGGTGGCGGATGGTGATGGCGTTGGGGTGTTTGTCTTGGAGGGCGTCGGCGAGCGAGTTGGCGTGTACCCTTGAGCGATGGGTTCGCTGGATGGTGAGGGCGTCGGCGTGCGGGGCGCATTGCGTTGGCACGCCGAAATCCCCCCTACGCCAAGGAGTAGGAAAAGCCCGAGAGTAACAACAGTCATTCGCATAGGTCGGTATTATGCTTGGCAGCGGCAGGGCTGTCAACATGCCAGAGTGTAGCCGGCGAAACAGAAAATGACAGAAAACTACTGTTCTTTACAAATTCGAGAAAGTGGTGTATAATGATCTATATGAGACACCCGCGAATGGTCTCATTTTTATTTGCTGAGTTCCCTCGCCTCCCTTTTGGCGAGGGATACTCTTTAATCCTAAGAGGCTCCAATGATGACGGACAAGACTGTATTTCTAACTGAAGAAGGTTTGAAGAAACTCGAAGAAGAACTCCAATACCTGGAGACTGAGAAGCGAGCTGAGGTGGCTGCTCGAATCCAATCTGCGAAAGAAGAGGGCGACATCAGCGAGAATGCGGAATACGATGACGCCAAGCACGAACAGGCCTTTGTCGAGGGTCGCATCATGACCGTGCGCGCTATGATCCGAAACGCCCAACTCATTGAGAACATTGGCCCCAGCGACGAAGTGCGTTTGGGATCACACGTCTCTGTGTTGGAAGAAGGCCTGGATGAGCCCGAGTTGTATCACATCGTAGGCTCGGCCGAGGTCGATCCGCTGAACGGGCGTGTCTCTAACGAGTCGCCCATTGGCCAGGCGTTGATGGGACAGCGCGTTGGCGCGGTTGTCTCATATCAGGCACCTGCTGGCGAGATAAAGTTGACGATCCTCGGTATCGATTAGCGAAGTAGAAGCATAAGACGTGAAGCGCAAAACGTAGAAACAATAAGGGGGGCATCTGGGAGGTTCCAGATGCTTCTTCCTTTAAATCTCCTGACAAGGTGGCATCATGCTCGAAGGTTTTGATCAAGTCCAACAACGTAGGCTCAAATTGGAACGCATTCGTGAGCGGGGGGTTGATCCCTACCCGGCTCGTGCCCGGCGCAGTCATACAGCTTCAGAGGCCATTGTTGCTTTTGATGAGGCTGAGGCCAGCGGTAACGACGCTCCAACCGTTCAGGTATCAGGCCGGCTGCGGGCTATCCGGGTAATGGGCAAGAGCACGTTCGCTCACATTGAGGATGGCAGCGGACGCATTCAGCTCTACCTCAAGCGAGACGACCTCGGCGAAGAAGTGTACGATGTCTTTAAGCGTGATATCGACGTGGGCGACTTCATCGGTGTCGAGGGCTACCTCTTCCGCACCCGCACCGGTGAGGTGACAGTGCGCGTCGAGTTATTCGAATTGTTGACCAAGACGCTCCATCCACTACCTGAAAAGTGGCACGGCTTGAAAGATATTGAAACTCGCTATCGTCGCCGCTATCTGGACCTCATAGCCAGCGAGGATGTGCGCGAGATATTCAGGACCCGTACTCGCATTGTCACTGCTATGCGGACGTTCCTGGATGACCAAGGCTTCGTGGAGGTAGAAACCCCCACCTTGCAGTCCATTTATGGCGGGGCGATGGCGCGACCATTTACAACGCATCACAATGCGCTCGATATGACCCTCTTCTTGCGCATCTCCGACGAGCTTTACCTCAAGCGCCTCATCGTGGGTGGCTTCGAAAAAGTCTACGAGATCTGCAAGGACTTTCGAAACGAGGGCGTTAGCACCAAACACAACCCGGAATTCACCCAGATGGAGTGCTACTGGGCCTATGCCGACTACAGCGATATGATGTGGCTGACGGAAAACATGGTGGCCTTCATCGCTGAGCAGGCGCTGGGCAGCACCCAGTTCATGTTTCAGGGCCAGATGGTTGACGTAACGCCCCCCTGGCGGCGTTGGTCTTTGCGCGACGCCATACTTGAGTTGGCTGGTATTGACTATATGGACTTTCCGACTCTTGAGGCCCTGTGGGCTGAAGTCCAACGGCGGGAACTGCACGTGAGCCCGCAGCCGACCTGGGGCAAGTTGATTGAGGAGTTGCTGGGCGAGATTGTTGAGCCGACTCTCATTCAGCCGACGTTCGTCAAGGACTACCCCATTGACATCTCTCCCCTTGCCAAAGCGTCGTCTGACGATCCCCAACACGTGGAGCGATTCGAAATCTTCGTTGGTGGGCTAGAGTCGGGAAACGCATATTCCGAGTTGAACGACCCTTTGGTGCAGCGCGAGCGATTTGAACAACAGGGATTGGGCGCCAAGGCCGGCGATGACGAGGCTCACCCAATGGATGAGGATTATATCTTGGCCCTGATGCACGGGATGCCCCCCACCGGCGGTCTGGGCATCGGTGTTGACCGGCTGACCATGTTGTTTACGGACCAGACTTCAATTCGCGAGGTTATCCTCTTCCCGCACATGCGTAGCGAGGATTAGGTGGCGTGCCGTCGAACGTGGGGCGTAAGGCGCAGCACGCAAAGACTCCGAGAGTAAAGAGGTGCTCCGCAACACGGGGCGAGGGATTCGGGCTATGCCAACAGCTTTGTTAAGTGTTTCGGATAAGACGGGCCTGGCGAGTTTTGGCCAGGGACTGGCGGAGCTAGGCTGGTCGCTGGTGGCCAGCGGTGGCACGGCTCGCAGCCTGCGCGACGCCGGTCTGATCGTAGTTGACGTGGCCGAACTGACCGGCGCGCCTGAGATGCTGGGGGGACGGGTGAAGACGCTACATCCCACCGTTCACGCCGGCATCTTGGCTCGGGCCACGCAGGCGGATATGGCCGAGTTGGCCAGCCTTGGCATTCGGCCCATCGATCTGGTGGTCTGCAATCTGTATCCCTTTCAAGAGACGGTTTCCAGGTCAGATGCGTCGCTGGCGGAGGCCGTTGAGCAGATCGACATCGGCGGCATGACGCTCCTGAGGGGCGCAGCCAAAAATTTTGATAGGGTGACGGTGGTCTGCGATCCGAATGATTACCAGGAGGTGCTGGCTGATTTGCGCACGCGTGGTGCTACTTCCGCCGAGACGCGCCAGCGGCTGGCCCTAAGAGCCTTTGCCCACACGCGCGACTACGATACGGCCATTGAGCGCTATTTCCGCCAGGCGGTGGCCCCCAGCCCCCAACCCTGGGCTCTCCATCTCCCCAGCACCCTGAGTCTTTCCTTGCCACAATCGCAAGAGATGCGCTACGGAGAGAATCCGCACCAGGTGGCTGGACTGTACGCTGAACCAGGCGTTGGCCCGCTGGGGGGTAAGTTGCTGCAGGGTAAACCGCTCAGCTACAACAATCTGCTCGACCTGGATGCCGCCTGGTCTGCGGCTCTTAGCTTTGAGGAGCCTACCATCGTCATCGTCAAGCATTTGTCGCCGTGCGGCATTGCATCGGCCGAGCGGCTGGCGGCTGCTTTCCCGGCGGCGCTGACCTCCGATCCGGTCAGTGCATTTGGTGGCGTGATCGCCGCCAACCGGCCCGTTGACTGTGCAACTGCCAAGGAGATGCACGAACTGTTTGTGGAAGCGATCGCCGCGCCCAGCTTCGGCGATGAGGCGCTGGAGTGTTTTGCGCAGCGCAAGCCCAATTGCCGATTAGTGGCCATTTCTTTTCCGGTCGAAGAGAAGTGGTCTCTGCGCTCCGTGGCGGGGGGCCTGCTGGTCCAGTCAATAGATCGGGGCGATCCACCCGAGGTTGAGTGGCGAGTAGTCACTCAACGCCAGCCGGCCGATGACGAGTTGGCTACGTTGCGTTTTGCGTGGCAGGCCTGCCGGCATATCAAGAGTAACGCAATTGTGCTGGCACGGAACGCCGCCACGGTTGGAATTGGGGGCGGGTTGCCAAGCCGGTTGGATGCAGTAAAGCTGGCCGTGACCAAAGCGGGAGAGCGTACCCGGGGGGCGGTGATGGCCTCCGATGCATTTTTCCCGTTCCCTGATGCCGTAGAGGTCGCCGCCGAAGCGGGGGTGACGGCTGTGATCCAGCCGGGAGGCTCGGTTCGTGACGAGGCGGTCATCGCGGCCGCTGAACGCTTGGGTCTGGCGATGGTCTTCACCGGTGCGCGCCATTTCCGCCATTAGCGAGTTTGCACGTATCGATGTCTTGACGTAGAATTTAGCTATCGGCGCCTCTGGGTGTCTTGGCACTGGAGAACCGGCGAGGAGAACACGAAACCTATGGCTCAATACCAGATCCTATATTGGCGATATATTCCGCTGGGTGTCAAAGCAACTGACCTAAATGGCACCGTACGCGAGAACCTTCCGCCCCGTTTTCAGGAAGCCATTGACCGACTGGCTATGAAAGACGGCGAGACCAGCACGTCGGCCTATACTTCGATGTTTCGATGGAGCGCACCGCAGGAGCGAGATGGGAGCGCTGGAGAAGTTGCCAAGGCGATCGTTGCCGAACTTGATGACCAGTGGCCCGATGAGATACCGCTAGAACCGCCTGAGGGTTAGGGCTAGGGGTCTAAAAAAGGATCTGTATTCAATCCTGGCTCTGCGTCAGCTTGTAAACGGGGACTGGCTGGGAGAAGCCCTGCACGGTAACGGGCTCAAG
>JAUVPY010000138.1 GCA_030598425.1 Anaerolineae bacterium | reverse complement strand
CCCAACTCTTCCAGAACATCGATATTCCTCTTGACCGTGCAGGCGATGGCTTCCAGGATGGCCCGGATGAAGTGTGGCTTCTCGTGGCGCAAGGTGAAGCCATAGAAGACCCCCCTGGCCTTCGGGTTAGCGTCGGGGGCCATGGCGCCCTGCAAATGGGGCAGCATCGTCAGCCCTTCTGAACCAGGAGCGACCCGGCTGGCCTGCTCCGTCAAGATGTCATACGCATCCTTGCCCTTGGCCGAGGCCTCCGCCAGTTCCTCCTGGCAGAACTTGTCGCGATACCAGCGCAAGACTATGCCTCCCGTGGTGAAGGTGTGCTCCATATAGGTGTCCGGGATAGCGTGATAGTGACAGGGCATCCTGCTTAGAGGGTCAAAAGTTGGCCTGTCCACGGTCGCACAGATTGCCAGAGCCGCCCCAGTGTTCTCGGAGAAAACGCCGGGGACCACATTGCCAACACCTATCGCTCCCGCCGCCTGATCCAAGGCCCCGGTGCACACAATTGTCGTGGGGCTGAGGCCGAGATCCTGTGCCACCTGGGGAAGAATCTCACCCACCGGCTCGCCGGATTCACTGATGGCCGGTAGTTGGTCGGACGAGACACCCAAGAAATGGAGCATGTCGCCCCACCACGTCTTGGAGGTGATATCCCAGTAGACAGTCGAGCAGAGTAGTGAGCCCTCAGCCACCAGTTGGCCCGTCATGCGGTAGATGAAGTAATCCTCAATCAGTACATATTTGCCCACCTTCTGGAAAAGCTCCGGCTCATGTCGTTTGATCCACAAGATCTTGGAGGCCGGCCAGGTGGGCACAATACTGACCTGGCCCGTTACCTTGTAGGCGTTTTCGTCGCCAAACTCCTGGCTTAGCACCTCAGCCTCTGCCTGGGCTCGGTTATCCAACCAGACAATGGCGTTTCTAAGTGGCTCGCCGGCATCATCAACCATAAGCAGCGTCTCGCCCTGAGCCGATATCCCCAGTGCAACGATCTCTTCTGGTTTAGCTTCGGACTTGGCGATGACCTCGCTGATGGCAGACTTGAAAGCGTCCCAATAGGTATCGACCGCCATCTCCACCACCAGAGCAGAAGGGGTCAGAAGCTCATACTCTTTGGTGGCTTGAGCCAATACTTGGCCACGCTCATCAAAGAGCACCAGTTTGAGCGCTGTGGTGCCGATGTCCACACCGAGTATCTTGTTCATGTTTTTTTATCCCCTCCACGGGCTGGTCAGCTGCCAGAACTGGGTCAGGCCGGGTGTGGGGAGCCAACCCGGCCCCGGCGACCGCTGAACGGTCCACTAGAGCTTGTCGGATGGGTCCCTGTGCACCGGTGCGCAGGCCCAGACAATCAGAGCGGTCTCCTCGCCGACGTTGATGATCGTGTGAGAAACTCCCTCAGGGATGAGGATCGCGTCACCCTCCTTGAGTTCGAAGTGTGGGCCAGGATCACCAAGACGGACCAGAACGTGGCCTTTGGCTGCGAAAAAGACTTCGTGGGACTCGGGGTGGCCCGGGTCGGTGGCCCCCGCCTGTCCCGGCGGAAGTGTCGAAGTGCCAAAGGTGAGCTTATCCGTGGTAAAATACTCGCGGCAGTGCTCCGGACCTTCCATAAAACTGCGGGCCTCGATTCGGCGTACCACTTGGAAATCTGTGTCTTTCATCTTGCTCCCTTCCCTTTCTGCTATATGTGCTTGGGCTTCGCCCAAGACTTCCTCTTTGCAGCTACGGTCCCTAGCCCGACGGCAGCGGATCGACTGCCGCAGGCCAAGGATGTACCACTTCACGCATCCTACTTAGCACTGCTTGACCCGGACTGCAAGGTCTCAACCAGTTCCTCGTGCGCGGTCTTGGCCGACCAGTTCTCTCGGAAGATACGGCTGATGGACCGGGTCATGGCTTGGGGGTCCTCGTGCTGGAAAATATTGCGGCCTACTGAGCAGCCGATGGTCCCCACTGCGTGTGCCTGCTCCATGCGGATCAGCAACTCCAGGTCGCTGATGCGGCTGCCACCGGCCAGAACCACCGGTTTGCCGGTCGCCCGGACGATGTCGCCGAAAGAGTCTGCGTCGCCACTCCAGTTAACCTTTACAATATCCGCACCCAACTCGGCGCACAGCCGCGCGTTGCGCATCAAGTATTCCACACCCAAGCTGGTGGCCATATCGTCAAGGCTCTGATAAGCATTTGGATATTCCGCCTCAGCGATGAAGGGCATACCCAAGGCATCGCAGGCCTCAGCCACGTCAGACGTATAGCGGATCATATCTGGCTCGTTCTCTCCAGCCAGCGCCACGTAGACTACCACGGCGTCAGCACCGATACGCAAGGCTTCCTCCACACTACCAATAGGTGTGACCACCGCGCCGGACGGAAGCCCCGCCGCCGATGCGGTCAACATGAAGGCCAGAGAGGTGTCGCGGGCGAAGTGCTGGGCAGTCAGCTTGGCGGTGCCTCGGCCAAGCATCAGCACATTTGCGCCTCCAGCGATGGCCTCCCTCACCCTCGCCTGTGTGTCATACAGACCACTCAGAAAAATGGGAGAGGTCATACCGTGGTCAATGGCACAAATGATGGCTGAATTTGTCTCTTTCTGAATGAGCCGATTGAGCCGGATCTGCTTCCCGGTAGCGCTAGACATTTGAGCCTCCTTGAGTTGGTTGATTTAACAGTCCACACACCCTCTTCAGGATCGGTGCGGTAGACCGCTTTGCCAAAGACAGCAGCTTCTTGATACGGATTTGGCTTCCTCCGAGGGCAAGCGTGAATCGGCTGAGTCGGGACGTCACCCTATCGCTTGCGATAAATCGTGAACTCGTAGACATCAGGAACGTGGTATTCATACGACACCAGCAACGCTTGTCCGTCGGAGTCATAGTCGATCTGTTCTATGTACATAAGGGCAGAGCCTTCGGCGACGCCCGACTGTTGGGCTATATGTGCGTCCGCCAACTGAGGCCTGAGTCTGGCTACACCATAGTCCACAAACAGCCCTAATCGATCCTCAAAGATGGTGTATAGGGACAAATCTTGATGCAGGAGATCGCTGAATTCTTGCTCTGTTACCTTGTCTCTCGCTTGATCCAGGAAGCTCAGCGGAAACAGGTCTCGTGTGACTACGGCGGGCTTGCCATTAGCAGTGCGGGTTCTCCAAAGGTCCACCACTTGCGTCCCGACTGGTATGTCCAAATGCCCGGCCCACTGTTCATCGGCTGAGATTATTTTGAAGTTGATTTCGCTGACCCCGGGCTCCAAACCCATTGATCTGATATTCTCGGTCACGCCCAGGTTGAGATCCAGCCGGTTCGGGAGTAGCGGCTGAGCAGTCAGGAAAGTACCAACCCCTTGCTGGCGGACGATCGTCCCTTCTCGTTCCAGGATGTTCAGTGCCTGACGCAACGTCATACGGCTCACACCCAGCGCCTCAGCCATTTCAGGCTCGGGCGGAAGTTGTGCGCCTGGCTCAAGTGTGCCCTGCTGGAGGAGTGTTCGGAGCCGTTCGCCTATTACGCGCGATAACGGCTGTTTCCTGGGAATCTGACCACCCAGGCGGTGGATAACATCCAACATTTTGCCCTCCACCTACGATTATTGTCTATTGTCTAATGTCTAATGTCTAAATTATATCATAGCAAGGTTCATTTGTCAATACTTGTCTGCGTTCGCACGTTACCGCAAAAGAAAACGCCCCAGGTCGAGACCTGGGGGCTTCCTATCTATTGGCTGGCCAGACTAGAATCAACTACAGTGGTTGGGCGTGTTGGATCTTTGGCAACTGGACGCCGGCAGCCCATATCTAGGCCGGCGCGGCACGCACAATGATCAATCGGCTGGAGAGCTAACAGCGAGTGAGGGAAGAAGAGACACTGGCAGTCTACTCAGGTTTCTGTTTTCTGCTACCATAAGCTGATTATGGGTTGCCAAAGCCATTTCCACGCTGGTATCGCGACGAGAACAACCGTTTCGGGTTCTCTACCAGCATGGTCGTAATCTCCTGATCCGTGACGCCATGCGCCCGCAAACGCTGGACGAACCGCCTCAATATGTACGCGTATCCCCACCCACCGTATGCTGTCAACATGATCTTCAGGTGTACGTCGTGTGATAGCAGGATGTGGTGCAGATAACCGGCATCAATCAACCGCTTGATGTCGGCCGCGCTCTCCTCGTCGCCGGGTCCCATCCCGCGCACCCCCCAGTCGAAACCACAACTGATACCGTCATATCCCAGGAATGCGCCCCGCTCCGCGATCGCGATTTGGCTCTCCATGCTCGTGGGGTGGATTTGCA
Source organism: Anaerolineae bacterium (assembly GCA_030598425.1). GTDB lineage: Bacteria > Chloroflexota > Anaerolineae > 4572-78 > NAK82 > JAUVPY01. Next base: position 2,536 of record JAUVPY010000138.1, on the reverse strand, counting down.
CGTGATCCATGATGGTGTGTTCCAGGCTGGCGCCTTCCTCCTCGAGGATGTCCATGATCCGCGCCCGGTACTCGTGCGACCGCGTGGAGCCGCCCGGCACGTGAATGCTCATCGGCACCTGGGTTCGTCTCGCCGCCCGGGCCGCGCCGCGCAGCGACTTCTCCTCTTCGGCGGTGAAGTCCATGTCTATACCAATCTCGCCGATGATGCCTGCCCGCACACCGGTCCCCGGTACACCCTCCGTCAGGTCGCGCACGATCTCGTCGGCGATGTCATCGGCTGACATGCTGCGAACTTCCGGGGGATGAGAGAACTCGATGTAGTAGCCGGCTCCCATGACGATCTGCACGTCCGCCCTATGGCTGACCATTTTCAGGCCCAGGGGATCACGGCCAGCGCCGTCAAGCGTCATCTCAACGATCGTCCGCCCTCCCCAGAAGCGGTACTTTTCCACTTCCGAGGCGGCCAGGTCGAGATCGGTAAGGCGTTGGTTGTCCCGGTTACACTGGGGAAGCAGGCGCACCTCTCCCAGGATGTCTATGGTCAATGGCTTGTGGAAAAGGGCCTTTCGCGATGCCTCCGGGGGCTCAGGCCCATTGCAGCCGACATCACTCAGGATGTGCTCGTGCGTGAGAGTAACACCGAGTTCCTCCACCGAGATCGGACCCAAAACGGTCATGACTTGCCCACTGTGAACGCCGATACCGGGGATAGCGGGTGACGGCTCTGAATGCACTTCGTTATCCACGTTTACCTCCACCTTCGTATTGGTATGTTTGTGAAGAACACTAACAGCAGGATTGTGTATACTTAATGACAGAGAACTGTGTCGGAGACTTACCAAGAATATGTCTCATTGTACCATAGTTGAATTCAAAGAACCAAACATTTCGTATTCACCAGTATACTTGAACTGAACGCCAAACGTATGCCCACTTCAAACAGGTGCACGAGGAACTCATTCATCTGCTAGTTAATGGAGATTTACTCCACGCTGCTTCATCTCGCTTACTGGCTGGTCAGGCCGTAATGGGGTATAATGAGCGGGTGCACAGAATTCCTCAGCAAACATCGCCGGGGCAACCCGCCGCATCGAGCAATTCGTAGACGCAAAAGGGAGGACAGACCCATTGAGCGACTGGTATCGTCTGGAAAGTGATGAGGCGCTGACGCGCCTGGAGACCGACCCGGAGCAGGGACTGGCGGGAGCTGAGGTCGAACGCCGCCTGGCGGAGCACGGTCCCAACGAACTCGTCGAGCGAGGTACCAAGAGCCCGTGGCACATCCTGTGGGAACAGATGACGGCCCTGCTGGTGGTTATCCTCATCATCGCCGCCGTCGTCTCGATCGCGCTGGGCGATTACAAAGACGCCATAGCCATCCTGGCCATCGTCGTGCTCAACGCGATATTGGGCTTCACCCAGGAGCACCGCGCCGAGCAGGCCATGGCTGCCCTCAAGAAGCTGGCGGTGCCCATCGTCAGGGTTCACCGCGAGGGTCACCTGACGGAAATCTCGGCCCGCGAGTTGGTGCCCGGCGACATCGTGCAACTGGAGGCAGGTGCCTTTGTGCCTGCCGACGGTCGAGTCCTGGAGAGCGTCAGTTTGCGCACCGAGGAGGCAGCGCTGACCGGCGAGTCGGAGCCGGTGGACAAAATCGCCGGTACTTTGACCGGTGAGAACCTGCAGCTAGGCGATCGGCGCAACATGGTCTACATGGGCACGTCGGTCAGCTACGGCCGGGGCAGGATCGTGATCACCAAGACGGGGATGAGGACCGAACTGGGACACATCGCCGATATGATCCAGACGGTGGAACAGGAGCAGACCCCCTTGCAGCGACGGCTGGATCATTTGGGGCGGTGGTTGGCTGTGGCTGCCTTCGTGATCGTGGCCGCGGTCTTTGTTTTGGGGCTGCTGCGGGGTGAGGACTGGCGCCTGATGCTGCTCACAGCCATCAGTATGGCGGTCGCGGCGGTGCCTGAGGGGCTCCCGGCTGTGGTCACCATCGGCCTGGCGCTGGGCGCGCAGCGCATGCTCAAACGGGAAGCCCTCATCCGCAAACTGCCGGCGGTGGAGACGTTGGGTTCGGTCACCGTTATCTGCTCGGATAAGACCGGCACCCTGACTGAAAATCGTATGACGGTCACCGTGCTGGACGTTATGGGCGAGAAACAAACGGTGGATACCATCAGGCGCAAGGGACCTCCGTTGTTGGACGTCAGAGAACTGAGCGGGGCCAGGCCCGAGGTCTACAGCCTGAGGTTGCTGGTGATCGGCTCGACGGTGTGCAACGACGCCGTGTTGGACCTGGCCGACCTGGACGGCGACCGGTACCGGGTGTTTGGGGATCCGACCGAAGGCGCGCTGGTGATGGCCGCGGCCCAACTCGGCTTTCAGCGGTCCGATCTTGACCGCCGCCTGCCCCGGGTGGCCGAGGTGCCCTTCACCTCGGAACGCAAGCGGATGACGACCGTGCACCAGGTCGATGTCCCGCCCATCGAGGCAGACGTGCCGTGCAAGGACGCGCCTTTTGT
>JAUVPY010000416.1 GCA_030598425.1 Anaerolineae bacterium | reverse complement strand
GACCCGGTGGCGGTGGTGGCTCTCTTTCGAGACCTGGGCGTGCCGCGTCGGCTGTCCGTCGCCGTCGAGGGCGAGAGCCTGTTCAACGATGGTATTGCCATCGTCGTCTTTAGTATCGCGATAACAGCCGCAGTAGTTGGTTCGTTCAGCCTGGCACAGGGCATTGCTGAGTTTCTGTGGGTGTGCCTGGGCGGATTGGGCATCGGCGCGGCACTAGGCTGGCTAGTATCCCGCGCGATTGTTCGCATAGACGACTACTTCGTTGAGATCACCTTGACGACGGTACTGGCCTATGGGGCTTATCTGGTCGCGGAAGAAGTAGGCGTCAGCGGCGTGCTGGCCGTGGTGGCGGCTGGCCTCGTCAGCGGCAATATCGGTATCCGGGGCATGTCTCCCACGACCAAGATCGTGCTGTTCAGTTTCTGGGAATACGTGGCTTTTCTGGCTAACTCGCTCATCTTCTTGCTCATCGGAATCAAGATAAATGTCGCTGATCTAGCCGGACCAATTGTGCCCATTATGGTGGCCGTAATCGCAGTGTTGGTGGCCCGAGCTATTGTCGTGTATGGTTTGTTGTGGCTGACCCGCTTGGGCGGCAGCGAAGCTCACGTGCCGATGAGTTGGCGGCACGTCTTTTTTTGGGGCGGATTGCGCGGGGCGATCGGCCTGGCGCTCGCTCTGAGTTTGTCCACTACGTCTCTGCCTGAGCGTGACCTGTTCCAACTGATGGCCTTTGGTGTTGTTCTGTTCACCCTGCTGGCGCAGGGCACTACGATCGGATTTCTTCTGAAGAAGCTGGGCCTGTCAGAGCAACCAGAGCACATAGTTGCCCGCGAGATGCAGTTGGGGCGCTTATATGCAGCCCAGGCTGGGTTGAGTCGCCTGGCGGATCTGCGCCACGATGGCTTGTTGGTCGAGGAGGTGTGGGCCGGGCTGCGGGACGAATACCACGAGACCAGCAGGCAATTGTCGGAGGAGATGGTTCAACTGTTTGCCGAATACCCCGATCTGGAGCGAGAGATACTACTGCAGGCACGGCGGGAAGCATTGCGGTCCGAACGGGCGGCGCTGAGCGACGCCCTACGTCAGGGGCTTATCTCAGAACGTGTGTACCGAGAGTTGACCCGTGAGGTAGATGATCACCTTGGTGCCCTGACTATTATCAGGGAAGCCACTACATCATCTACAGCAGCACCAGAGGAATAGGATATGGGACCCATCGTATGCGCAACGCGCGGCGGCGAAGCCAGTCGCCGCACCCAGGAAAGGGCCATTGCCCTGGCCCGTGAGACGGGAGCTCCCCTGGTATTTCTCTTCGTAGCCGATACCAACTTCGCCCAGCCATCCAATCCATCGCTAGCCGATGCGTTGGCCGACGAATTGGAGCGATTAGGCAGAGGGTTGCTGCACATTGCCCGATCGCGTGCCGAGGAGCAAGACGTCTCTGCTGAGATGGTCGTGCGCCACGGAGCCATTCGGCAGACCATCATAGAATTCCTACACGAGGTACACGCCAGCACGCTGGTCCTGGGCGCACCTGGGACCGGCTCAGAGAAAAAGACCTTCTCGCCGGGAGAGCTACCACAATTTGCGCAGGAAATCAGTTCCAGCACAGGTGTCGAAGTCATCGTCGTAGGGTAGGCGGATATTCGCCCCTCTAGGTCCATGGCCACGACTGATTCCATCTGGCCGAGTAGTCGGCCCAAGTGTTTCCCCATCGTTGCACCAAATGGCAGCACAGTGCAAGATAGCTTCATAAACTGAGCGGAGGTGAAGGCTGATGCCTCATCTGTTGGTTGTTATTCTGGATGATCTGGAGCGCATGCCCGAGTTGCTCGAAGAGTGGCAGAAGATTGGCATACCGGGCGTAACCATTCTCGAGAGCGTAGGGGGGTATCGGGTCAGCACCTGGCTCAGCCGGGTGGGTCTGGGCGCTCTTGACCGTCTCTTCGAAGCAGAGGAGGTGCGACGCCGCACCCTCTTGGTCGCCGTTGAGGACGATGAACTGCTGGCCAGGGCCATCGCCGAGGCGGAGCGGGTGGTCGGCGGCTTTGACCGGCCGAACAGCGGCCTGCTGTTGGCATTGCCTGTAGCTCAGATCAAAGGGCTGTATCAAGCACAGGCAGAAGAGACGCATCAAGAACTCCCTCCTGCTGTACGACCAGACTGGATGGTACGCCGGGACACACCGATAGACGTAGTCTTGGATATCCTGGATTTGGAGCCGACCATCGTTAACCCCGACACCCCGCTGGACGTGGTGGCCCAAGCTATGCTGGACCACTGCAACGTGCACGTGGCCTGTGTGGTGGCCGAGGATGGCCGGCTGATTGGTCTGGTCGGTCTGCGTCGCTTGGCCGACGATCTCTTTTTCCACATCTTTCCTGAGGAGTTCCTAAGCGAGGTTACTGACCTGGAGGATGTGATGCAGTACGCCGATAAGAGCCAGATGCGCACCGCAGCCGATGCTATGCAGGAGCCGGTCTGGGTGAAGTCGGGTGAGACAGTCAAAGATGCATTCAAACGTATGCACGAACACCGTCTATCAGGTTTGCCGGTCGTGGATGATCAGTATCAGGTCGTAGGGTACATCAATCTGCTCGAGTTGATGGCCGCCTGTTTGAGGAAAAGCCAGGACAGAACCGGCTGATTATGGAGACAACTTTATGAATTCCACGTTGCTGGCCGCCGGCGTTTTCCTGATCACCTATGGTTTGATCGTCACCGAACGGGTAAACCGAACCGTAGCCGCGCTGCTGGGCGGGGTTGCCATGATCCTGCTGGGGGTGGTGACTCAAGAGCAGGCCTTTGACGCAATTGACTGGAACGTCATCTTTTTGTTGGCCGGTATGATGATCATCGCCAACCTGTTGCGAGAAACCGGCCTCTTCCAATGGATTGCGGTTCAGGCTGTGCGGTTGGGAAGGGGTGATCCTCTTCGCATCTTAATCATCCTCTCTTTGATAACTGCCTTCAGCTCAGCGCTGTTGGACAATGTGACCATCGTGGTGCTGGTTGCGCCCATAACACTTTTTGTGGCGGCCAGCCTGAAGGTCAGTCCGATGCCCTTTCTGATTGCCCAGATTCTGGCCTCCAACATCGGTGGCGCGGCTACGCTGATTGGTGATCCGCCCAACCTTCTCATCGGCAGCGCGGCTGGCATTGATTTCCTTACATTCGCCCTCAATATGACCCCCATCATCGTGGTGATCCTAATCGTGTTCGTCGGCCTGTCCGTCCTCATGTTTAGGAAAGATCTCCAAGCCAGTCGGAGTGGTTCGCCAGATATCTACGCGTTGGAGACGGCGGAGCTGATCACCGATCACAAGCTGCTGCTCAAGGGATTAGTCGTCATGGGGGGCGTGACCTTGGGCTTCCTGGTCCACGGCGCCTTGCATCTGGAGCCGGCTACCATTGCTCTGGCCGGTGCGACAGTGTTGATGCTCTGGACGGGAAGTGATCCTCACGACGTGTTGCGCGATGTTGAATGGTCGACTCTTTTCT
>JAUVPY010000021.1 GCA_030598425.1 Anaerolineae bacterium | reverse complement strand
CAATTACGTCGAACGAGGCGGTTCTGAAATGGTCGGTCAGCTCCGAGGCGCCCATCTCATGGAACTCAATGGCCTGGGGTATATCTACCTCGTCCGCTTTGCGCCGGGCCTCCGCCAGCATTGGGGGGGAGGAGTCGATGGCGACCACCATCGCGCCGCGTTGGGCCATCATTAGCGCCAGGGTTCCAGTGCCACAGCCAATCTCCAGCACCCGGTCGCCGGGCCGCACATAGTTGGTCGCGATGCGCTCTTTCAGCGCCCTCAAACGTCCCAGGGTGAGCAGTTGAATCCCCCGGTCGTAGTCGCCTGGGGTGGTTTCGAGCCATTTCATGAAGACGGTAGCCACTTGTCACTCCCGATCAGCGGTTGGAAGGTTGGAAGGCAAGTAAATCGACGTTTTCTATTCGCCGATTTGAGCATTGCCAAGGACAACAAACGCCTCACCACTCTCGGTCAGCAAGCGCTCTCCATCCCCCGGCAGATAGACGCCAGCGATGAGGGTATAAACGCCCGGAGGTAGATCAGCGGGCAGCGCCAGGGCATGCCGGTCCTCGATGTGCTCTCCGGGCGCCCAACTGGAGGTGGGGCGGGTCCACAGGGCGGGCTGGTTGTCGGATTGGGCGACGCGATCCCCCTCTGCATTGAGCAGATGGACGAAGACGTGGTAATTCTCTGGCACAGGCTGTTTCGCCACCCAGTGGAGGGCAACGGGGAGGACGCCCCCGGGCTGCGCAGTAGACGCTATGGCAGCGTGGTCCAGAATGATAGCATCGCCGAAGCTGGTTCCTACATCGGCTTCAACCAACGGCTGGGGCGGGAAGTAGAACAAGGCCAATCGCTGCCGGCCGAAGGTGCGCTCCTGTGCGCGATAGCCGTGGCCCATCAACCAGCGCTCAAGTTCGATATCCTGTGGCGGGAGCCAGTTGGGTAGCCACCAGACGCGCGGATGCTTTTCCACTGTCTTGGCCAGCACGTCTGCCGTATCCGCGTCGAACGGAGAGCCGGCGCTGAGACCCAGCACGTCGGCACGGCCTGTGTATAGGTCAGCGAAGGCCACCGATTCATCGGGTGTTCCGGTGATCACGACATCGGCAGTCGTCGTGTCAGCATTCAGCGCGCTCACCGCGTCACTCAGGTCATCTGGCTGAAGAGCGTGGGCGCGGGCCAGTAACCAAACCGTGGCGGCGACGATGAGGAGGGCTGGAAGAATGGAAGAATGGAAGATTGGAAGATTGGTGGCTGGCCGAGTGTCCCGCCTTCCAGCCTTCCAAAGCCACCATCCACTGAAGAGTACGGCCACGATCAAGGCAGCCAGCAGCGGCCAATCCACTTGACCCTCGCTGATCCACACGAAGTCCAGGTACTCCGGCCGCAGGAACTGGAACTGTCCGATGAGAGGCGAATAACGCGGGGCGAAGAAAGTGATTGGCGCAAAGAGGGGCAGACCTGTATCGAGCAGCCGGGTTTGGAATAGCTCGAAGTGGACACTAAGCCCGAGTATTTGGATCAGCACGCTGAGACCTGCCAAGACCAGAAGGCCCCGCCGCCACCAGCCCGGTTCTTTGGCCCGCTCTATCGCCGGCGCCATGGCGATCACAAAAAAGGAGAGCGTGGGCACTATAAAGCGTGGTCCCCAGGCGTAGCCACCGTGCCACATAAACCACTTGCCGTAGAGCAACACGTGGACGATGATGATGGCCCAGGCCAGCGCCGCCTCAGCCCGATGTTGGCGGAAAAAGGCGGGGGCGGCAGCCAGGCTGATTAACAGCACCGGTGCGTAGAGAATGAGGCCTCGCCCAGGGCCGACCAGCATGCCGGCGATGCCCTGCCACCAGATAGCGTTAAAGCTCTCCTCGGGCAGGTAGCCGGTGTTGAGCGGGTCGCCGTAACGGGCCAGGTTGTAATAGGCAAGAGCGATCGCGGTCACGACCAGGGGCGCGCCGAAGGCTACCCACGCTCGCCAGTCTCGAGATGTGAGATTGGAGATCAGAGATTTGTGATCAGTGGCTTGCGATTTGCGGTTTGAAGTTTGATAGTTGAACAATAGGAGTGCGTACAGGGGGATCAGCACGGCGTTGGCGTAGCGGGCGGCGACCGCCACAGCCAGCGCCAGGCCGGCCAGAAAGGCGCTGATAGACCGGCCGGAGCGGCGGAAGTGGAGCAAGGCTAGCGCCGCTACAACCAGACACAGTCCAGCCAGTGGATCGCTAAAGAACGTCTTGGCGTATGGCCAGGCTGGTGTTGCCAACCCAAAGATCAGACCGGCGACCAGGGCCACTCCGTCGGCGTAGCCCAAGACCTGCAGATAACGGAGCACGAGAGCGCCCGTCGCCGCAGTGACCAGGGCGTTGAAGATGAGGGTGGTCGTCGCCGCGCCCCAGATAGGCGTGATCAACCCCAACCACACCAACGGCAGGGCCAGCAGCGATACCCCGATGCCTTTGCGTATGTAGAGATGCCCATCCTCGCCGATGATGCCTTGGCCCAGGCCCATCCAGCGAATCTGATCCGCGTCCCACTCGCCTCGCCGGGCCAGGCTCTCGGCAGTAGCGAACATAGCCAGGCCGTCGGAGGAGTGAAACTGGGAACTGTAGGTCAGCAGATATACGGAGAAAAGGAACAGGAAGAGAGCGAGAGGGAGGACGCGAGATGGTGTATTGTCAGTCATCGCTTATCCACACGTTCTGTCTGTTCCCTACCGTTTCTTCGTTCGCAGAGGGCCTATGAGCCCACTGCGAACGGCATACACTGCATGGCTTACAGGTCTAGCTTAAGGTGCAGGGTCTTCAACTGTTCGTCAGTAACTGGCGACGGGGTGTTGGCCATCAAGTCGGCGGCGCTTTGGGACTTGGGGAAGGCGATCACCTCTCGGATATTGGGCTCGTCCGCCAGCAGCATCACCCAGCGGTCAATACCGGTGGCAATTCCGCCGTGGGGCGGTGTACCGTATTCAAAAGCCTCCAGCATATGCCCAAATTGGTCTCGGGCATCTTCAATGGTCAGGCCGATGAGACTGAACACCTGCTCCTGAAGCTCGCGCCGGTGGATTCTGATGCTGCCGCCAGCTATTTCGTGTCCATTGCATACCAGGTCGTACTGTTTGCCCCGTGCTTGGCCCGGGTTGGCGTCGAGCAGGGGGATGTCTTCATCCATAGGCGCGGTGAAGAGATGGTGGCTGGGGTCCCAGCGTTGTTCCTCCTCGTTCCACTCGACAAAGGGAAAGTCAACCACCCAGCATAGAGCCAGCACGTCGGGATTGCGCAAGCCGAGTCGATCGCCCAGGGTGGCGCGCAAGCGACTCAGCGCCTCGTTGGTGATCTGAGGTCGGTCGGCGACGAAGAGCAGTAAGTCACCTGGCTGCCCGTCCAAGCGCTTGATAATGGCCTGGACTTGCTCGTCGGTCAGGAATTTGGCGAATGAGGAGCGCACGTCCCCCTTCTCGTCAAGGGCTAGCCAAGCCAGCCCTTTGGCGTCAAATTCCTGGACGAGAGCGGCCAGCTCGTCGACTTGCTTACGGCTATAAACCCCGCATCCCTGCGCATTCAATCCCTTGACGGTTCCACCGTCGGCGACCGTTTGGGAAAAGACGCGGAAGTCTGAACCAGCGGCGATGTCGGAGATGTCGGCCAACTCCATCCCAAATCGCATATCGGGTCTGTCGGTGCCGAAGCGTTCCATCGCCTCGTGGTGGCTAAGACGCTTAAAGGGCTTGAACAGGAGCTTCTTGTCACTGATCTGCTCCGCGATGGCGGTGTACAGCCGCTCGATAGTGTCGATCACGTCTTCGCGGTCGACGAAGCTCATCTCCAGGTCTAACTGGGTGAATTCAGGCTGCCGGTCGCCTCGCTGGTCCTCGTCGCGGAAACAACGGGCGATCTGAAAATACCGCTCGTAGCCGGCTACCATCAAGAGCTGCTTCAACTGCTGGGGACTTTGCGGCAGGGCGTAGAAATTTCCCGGATGAACCCGGCTGGGCACCAGATAGTCTCGGGCGCCTTCCGGGGTGCTCTTAAAGAGAATCGGCGTTTCAACTTCGATGAATCCCTCGTCTGAAAGAAAGTCACGGATGTATTTCACAACCTTGTGACGCAGGACCAGATTACTCTGCATTCGCTGCCGTCGCAGGTCCAGATATCGGTAGCGCAGGCGGAGCGCTTCATCGACAGGTACGTCCTCGTTGATATAGAAAGGGGGTGTTTTTGCCGGATTGAGTATCTCTGCTTCTTTGGCTACCACCTCTATCTCGCCGGTGGCTAAATCGGGATTTTCAAGGCCAGTTGGGCGGCAACGTACAACGCCGATTACTTTCACGACATATTCGGCCCTCAGGTCGCGAGCTGCCGTGTGGGCCTCGGGTGAGGTATCGGGGTTAAAAACGACCTGGGTGATGCCCCACCGGTCGCGCAGGTCTATGAATACCAGCCCGCCGTGGTCGCGGCGACGATGTACCCAGCCGGCCAAGGTGACACTCTTGCCGGCGTCTTGTGTCCGAAGTTGGCCACAGGTGTGTGTCTTGAACGTCATAGCGAGGTACCTTTCTCTTCTCCAGATAAGGGTATTATATTCATTGTGCATAGAATCTCAAGTAGCCGTGGTCTACGTTTTATTGCCTATTGCTACAGGACAGATTGCCTATTGTCAGTGACGGGGCCTTATGTTAGGATAAGGTTAATCGGATGACCCGAGTCAGAAGGGACACTCTGGTATAGTGACCTCTATGAACGACGTTGGTGTTATTTTGCAGCAAACTTTCCCCTGGCTAGAGGGCGAAGGGCTTGAACATCTTGAAGCGGTTGCCCGTCAACGATTCTACCCGCCGGACGCCACGGTTGTCCGCGAGGAGGAAGTAGGTCAAACGTTCTTCATTATCGTCGAGGGCGAAGTTGAAGTCACCAAACAGGTCGAAGGTCAGACCGAGCGTGTGCTGCAGCGCCACGGCCCTGGTGACTTCTTTGGGGAAATGGCCCTGATAGAGACATTGCCGCGCACGGCAACCGTCCGGACGGTCACGCCGAGCACGCTTCTTGAGTTAAGCAAAGACGACTTCGACGCAGTGCTATCCCAGCAACCGGCCATGGCGTTGAGCGTGATGCGAACGCTGACTCACCGTCTGCGCCAGGCGGATCAGAGGGCCATTGCGGAATTAAGCCACAAGAATGAGGAACTCGCCCGCGTTAACCGCGAGCTGACTCAACAAGAGCAATATCGATCCGAGTTTCTTACCACCGTGGCTCACGAGTTGCGAACGCCTCTCACCTCGGCCAACGGTTATCTGACGTTGGTCGCGAGTGGGAGGATGGATGGCGATCAGGTCCAAAATGCGGTCAGCCGAGCCTTGCGGAACGTGAAACGGGTGGTGAAATTGGTCAATGACATCCTGTTCTTGCAGGAATTGGACCTGATACTGCCCGAATTTCACCCCGTGTCTCTGCCAGAAATAGTCAACCAGGCTATGGCTGGCCGCAGACAACAGGCTATCGAGGCCGATCTATCGTTGCGGGTGCAACTTGAGGAAGACCTACCTCAGGTTATGGGCGATTCCGAGTGGCTGCGTCGGGCCATAGACGCTTTGCTCGATAACGCCATTAAATTCAGCCCCAATGGAGGAGAGATTCTGGTCCAGTATACGTGCCAATCCGGGCAGGTGCAATTGACCATCGGCGACCAGGGGGTGGGAATCCCGGCTGATCAGGTCGATCGTATCTTCGAACGTTTTCAGACCGGCCAGCGGGCGGGGCCGTACCTGTTTAGCGGTGTGGGCCTGGGGCTGCCGTTGGTTAAGCAGGTTGTGGAGCAGCACGGAGGTACGATTGAGGTTGATAGTACAGAAGCTGAGGGCAGCACCTTTGTGATGAGCTTGCCGGCAGCCTGATAGTCTCATCATCAGGGCTTGTAGCCAAGCCCGATCCAGTTTGCAGCAAATTGGGCTCAAGCGTGGTCCAGAAAACGCGACTACGATGCTGAGGGGCCAGCGATGTTGATAAAGTTTTGGGGGGTACGGGGCTCGATTCCAGCGCCATTGCCTTCCACACGGATCCAAAGTAAGATCGTCCGCGCTCTGCAAGAGGCAGCAGCCGAGCAGGTGGACCTTTCCAATCCCAGAGCCATTGAAGAGTTCGTGGCCGGTCTTCCCGGTGCTACTCGTGGGACGGTAGGCGGCAACACTGCGTGCGTCTCGGTTGAGACACCAGGAGGTCTGGTGATCTTTGATGCTGGCACTGGTATTCGCGAATTAGGCGAGGCCATGATGGGGCGGGAGTTTGGAAGGGGCCAGGGCGAAGCGACTATTTTCTTTACCCATACCCACTGGGATCACATTCAGGGTTTCCCTTTCTTTCGACCGGCGTTCGTCTCCGGCAATCGTTTCACTATTTATTATATGCACCCGCACGTTGAGCAAGTGATCATTGACCAAATGAAGGCGGAGTGGTTCCCCGTCCGATTCAGCCGTATGACGGCTGGCCTGGAATTCCATCAAATCCAAGAAGGTGAGAGTGTGAACGTGGCCGGGCTGGAAATTCAGGGTAAGGCCCTGCAGCATCCTGGCATCGCCTATGCCTATCGAGTTGAGAATGGTACTTCGTCGTTTGTGTTTGCAACTGATGGCGAATACAAGAGTCTCAGCGCTTCTCACACCAAGGAGTACAATGACTTTTTCAGCGGTGCCGACGTTCTTATATTTGATGCTATGTTTTCTGTGCGAGATTCTATTATAAGAGAAGATTGGGGGCATAGCTCGGCGCTGATCGGTGCCGACATCGCGCGGCAGGCGGGCGTGAAGCAACTGGTCCTCTTCCACCACGACCCCGCGGCCGGAGATGATGAAATCTGGCGGATCCGTCAAGCAACCGTGGAGTATATGTCGCAGGACTTGAGCAGTGGGCCACCGGAAGTTCTGGTGGCCACGGACGGTCTGGAGATAAATCTCTCGGATGCACACGACTTCCGGGTTGGGACCCATATGGTGAGTGACGTTGTAGTCTTTTCGCTCGGGGGCCGCTTCGATGCCAACGGCGCTGAGATCTTCGAGGCACAATTTGACGAGCTGCTAGAGCAGAGGGATATGTCCAGAATAGTGCTCAGCATGGAGGACGTGACGGACATAAGCATGGCTGGCGTAAAGGCGCTACTCGAAGCGCGCAAACAGACCTATAGTATGGCTTTGGCTGGACTTCCCAACAACGTCCACCGTGTGTTGGAACTGGCTGTGACCACCGATTTCTTCGCTATCTACGACGAGGTAGACACTGCTCTGGAGGCACTTAACGCCTCAAACAACGAACGGCACTAACCTCTGTACCAAACCTATCCCATTTTCGTTTCAAAATCAGTATACTCAAGCTTTATCAAGTCCTCCGTCTTCACACCGAACAGTTCCAGTAGCTCACCGATTAGTACTGCTTTGCGCTCAGCGTCGCGCGCCGACCAGGTACGACTCTTGACCTCAAGGTAGTACCCATCCTTCCTTGATGTCCGCACCTGATCCAAGTTGATGACGAAGTCGGTCTCCTTATAAATGATGTGATAGCGTTGCCGGCGTTTGATCACCTGCAGCTCTTCATCAGGTTGGAAGTACTCTCGATAAAAGCGCAGGCTCCGGTCGGCTGGCGCGGCGTAGCGCGAGCGGGTCAGCACAACAGAGTTGTCGTATTCTCGCTCGCGAGCCGGTCCCATCATCGTCATGGTGTAAAATACCTCGCGTACCTCTTCCTCTTCGTCGAGAACCTCATCCTCTCGATGGCGCAGCCGCCCCATTTCACCGTTCTTAAACAAGAAATAGGTGTCGTATTGATTGCGTACTGACGAGCGGGGAACGGTTAGCTCTGGGCTGCCGCCGGCCAACTTCGCCTGGATATCGCCCACGGATTCCAAGTGGACTTTCACCTGGATCTCAAAGGACTCTTGAGGGATAATGCCGCTGCCAATTGCCAGAAGTTTCGATAGCAAGTTACCCTCACGGGCGATCAGGAAGGAGTCGATACGACGGGCAAAACCCTCGGCTTCAGCCTTCAGCGCTTCTTCGTCGAGTGTCAACAATTGGCGGTCGCGCATCAGCGGACGCCCATTCACCAGCAAATCACGCACGTCTGTGCTCTTGGCGGCGTAGACGAGCTGAGAGTAGATGGCGTCATCATCGCGCTGGAATCTCGGCACGGCGTGGGTTTGGTTTAGTTCGACGACCGCAATGTCGGCCCGCTTGCCGGGTTCCAGCGAGCCAGCGATGTGCCCCAGGTGCAGCGCCCGTGCCCCTTCGATGGTGGCCAGGGCGAAAGCGGTCTCGGCCGGCAACGCCGTGGGGTCGCCGAAGCAACCTTTGGCCAGAAAGGCAGCCAGCCGGGTTTCTTCGAACATATCCAGGTCATTGTTCGAGGCAGGCCCGTCGGTGCCAATCCCTACGTGCAATCCGATATTGACCATCTTTTGCACTTCGGCCACCCCGCTGGCTAGCTTGAGGTTACTGCTCGGACAGTGCGCTACCCCAGCGCCGTGATGTTTCAGGGTGTGCATCTCCCCATCGTCAAGGTGGACACAGTGGGCCGCGATGACCTTGGGCTCGAAAATATTCTGCTTTTTTAACCAGGGCACGACCGGCATATCGTACTGTGCCTTGCTGCGTTCCACCTCCAAGGATGTTTCTGAGATATGGATGTGCAATGGAACGTCGTATTCCAAAGCCAGATCCGCCGATGCCTGTAACATCTCGGGCGTAGAGGTGTATGCGGCGTGGGGACCCACAGCCGGCACGACCAGGGGATGATCCAGCCAGCGCTGGATGAAATCACGGCAGTAGGCCAGACTTTCATCGTAGCTTGTTGCGTCGGGAGCAGGGAATTTGAGGACGGTCTGTGCACAAATGGCACGCATCCCTGCTTCGGCCGTCGCGCGTGCTACTTCGTCCTCGTAGTAGTACATATCGCAGAACGTGCTGATCCCCGAGCGAATCATCTCAGCGCACGCCAGGAGTGTGCCCACGCGACAGAAGTCGCCTCCCACAAACTCACGTTCTACCGGCATCATATAGCCATAGAGCCAGACATCAAGTCGCAGGTCGTCGGCCAGTCCGCGCAGTAAGGTCATGGGAACATGGGTGTGGGCGTTTACCAAGCCGGGGATAATGGCGCATCCGGTGCAATCGAGAACATTTTTAGGGGCGAAGTGAGCTTCCAATTCAGCGCTCTCGCCCACCGCCACGATCTCTTCTGCTTCGACGGCAACTGCGCCGTCATTGATCACCTGGCGATTATCATTCATAGTCACGACGGTTCCGTGCGTCAGAAGCCAGTCAACCGTTTGAGGCGTCATAGAATTGGTCCGCATCCTTTCGTCAGTCGTAAGATACAAAACAAGCCAGGGGCAAACTGAGCCGCTGGCTTGACCTCAAATTGTGGCCGGCATGTTTCGGCCGCCGCATCAAGGAAGATCCGGGATCATACATCCCAGTCGTCGTCAGTTTCATCCTCATCCAGATCTAACAGGTCATCATCTTCTGCATCCCATTCAAGCGTCTCGTCAGCGAGAGTATCGTCGTCGTCCCACTCTTCTTCATCTTCGAGCAGAACGTCTTCAATGCTTTCAAATGTCAAGCATCCTTGTTCGGGGTCATAAGTTATCTCATCCGACGAGCACGTGCCTTCGTCCCAGTATATGCAGTCACTGGCGCGGCAGATGATTTTGGTCATACTCCTTACCTCTACATGTGCGTTACGATACGACCGGGAAATGGGCCGTCAAGCTGCATCAACCTCGGCCCTGAGGTCAGGCAGTGATAAAAGAAAGATTGCGGTGATGATGACGGCTGAACTGACGCACCACCGACAAATAGCATGGATCACAAATAGCTCCAAGTAGGTCAGATAGGCCGAGTATAGCACGCCTATTAACGAGATGCCAAATATGGCGAGTGGAACATAATCGCCCCAGGGATCTGGAACACGGCCTCGCAGCAGGGTAAGGACAAACAAGACCGCGTAGGCTATCAGCCCCAAAAGCGCCACCGGGATGCCCGCTACTTCCGAATAGACGCTCTGTTGCACGATGTCGCAATCCTGCGATTGACCACAGGCGACCGATTGGTGCGCCAGGTGGGTCCACGTCAGGTAGGCCGACACCCCTATTCCGGCCAAGGACAACAAGCGCATCAACCATAGTCGCCAGTCAATACGATGTGGAATATGTAAGGTCGTATCTCTTGCGTTTTCACTCATGTCAAGGCGCCTGTGACAATAGACCATCCAGGATTTGACGCAATTCGCTCTCGGGCCGTCCACCGCGAACCATTTGGCCGTCGATGAACCAAGTCGGCGTCGCCTCCACTCCCTGGCTCTCACCTTCGGCTTTATCGGCTTGAATCTCTGCAAGTTTAGCGCCTGAGTCGAGGCATTCGCCAAAGGCTTGGGTGTCAAGGCCGACGTCGCGGGCGTATGCTTTCAGCCGGGGTTTGCTGTAGACCCCCATACCGGTCCCGCGGTTGGCAAAGAGCAAGTCGTGGTAAAGCCAGAATTTGTCGGCCCCTTGATCCAGCGCGCATTCGACTGCCTGGGCCGCCTGAAGTGATTCTGGCGCCAGAAACGCATAGTTACGAAAAACGACCTGCAATTTGCCCGTCTCGATGTAATCCGGGCTGAGGTTATCGAGGGCGTCGGCAAAATTCCCGCAGTGACCACACAGGAAGTCAGAGTATTCCACCAACTGCAACGCGGCATCTGGCGAGCCCTTATAAGGCTCTCCGTCGGGGGTAACGCCCGTTTCGTAAACCAGATCAGTCACGGTCGTTTGGGATCGGTTTGCGTTCAAGACCACCAACAAACCAACGACCAGCACGGCCACGCCGGCGACGATCAAAATATGCGTGGTTGAGATACCTCCTCGCTTCTGCTTGGTGCTCCGTCGTATCTTCTTTCTACTGGCCATATCTTGCCTCGATCCGACTTAATTATCATTGCCTGTTCAAAGCGGGATAAATTCTACGTCAAGATGCTGAGGTGTGCAAGTCGTGGGCGCGCCTCAAATGCTGTGAGTGGCTGAGGTTGCGTAAGAACCTGGCACGTGACGCGTTCCAGATTATGAGGGCTCCTTGCCGCAGGTTATGCGTGTTTGGCAGAACAGCCAGGGTTGGGTTATAATTACACCCGTAATCGGCGTTTATAGCGAAAGGAATGGATATAGATATGTTAACGGTTGTCGCCTTTGGCATCGTGCTGAGCGTGCTGGTGTTTGTGCACGAGCTGGGCCACTTTATCGTCGCAAAACGAACGGGGGTGGTGGTTGAGGAGTTCGCGTTCGGCTTCCCGCCGCGTCTGTTGAAATACTGGCAAAACGAGGGAAAAACTCGCCTTGATGGAAGAGAGATGGTCGTCGGGCGCAAGACCAATGTCTCGCGCAAGGTCGAAGTGGGTGGACGTGTAGCTTACCAGGCTGAGACTCAGGATGACGGCCAGGTCGTGATAACGCGTATGGAGCCAGTCCCAGACGATATGTCGGATGAGGAAGCTTCCGAAGAGTTTGGCTTGCCTGTCGGGGTCGTCGAGCAACTTGAGCGCGGTACTGAATATGCCATCAACCTGATCCCCTTTGGCGGCTACGTTCGTATGTTGGGCGAAGAGGATCCCTCCGCTCAGGGCAGCTTTGCCAGCAAGAGCAAGAAGGTGCGCGTTGCAGTGCTGACCGCAGGGGCTGCGATGAATATCGTTTTGGCGATCGTGGTCTTTACGGCTGCGTTTATGCTGGGTGCACCTGAGGTTGTTGCCACGGACAACGTGATGATCAGCGCGGTTTCCCCTGGCTCGCCGGCCGATGGAGTGGACTTGCGGGTAGGTGATATCGTTGTCTCGCTAAATGGCACTCCTGTCAAGTCGCCGGAGGAGTTGATTGCGCTGACCAAAGAGCATCTTGGCGAGGAAGTAACGCTGGCGATCAAGCGTGGCTCGGACATTGTGGAAATCACACTTACGCCTCGCCTCAACCCACCCGAAGGGGAAGGTGCAATTGGTATTGGCATCATGCCTGCTGTCTCAAAGATCACGCGGAAATACTATCCCTTTGGTGAGGCGGTGTGGTCTGGCGTGACGGAGACGTTTGGCATAATTGCCTTGACCGTGAGTGTGCCGGTTCTACTCTTGCGTGGGCTGATTCCGGCTGGGTTGGTCCGCCCCATTGGACCGCCCGGTATCTACCAGCAGACTGCGTCGGCGGTGCAAGCTTCGGTGGAGACGGGTTGGTGGTATCCTATCCTGAACTTGGTGGGTTTGATTAGCACGGCGCTGGCCATCACCAATCTACTACCTTTGCCGGCTCTTGATGGTGGGCGAATCTTCTTCATCCTAGTGGAGGCTGTCCGAGGGCGGCGTGTTGATCCGGCCCGAGAAGGTTTTATTCATCTGGTCGGACTGGCCATCTTGGTAGGGCTGATGCTGGTGGTCAGCTACTACGACATTATCCGTCCGACGACGACCATAGATTGGGCTGGTCTGTTTTGATTGAGTCGCAATGCCCCCGCTGCCACAGCTCTATCGAGGGTGAATGGTCTCTGTGCCCAACCTGTGGCCTGCCCCACCCGAACCGACGGCGTAAGATAAAATGTCGTTCGTGTGGGGAGCGGACGAGTAGCCACTATGAAGTATGTCCGACCTGCGGCGCTGACCTGGAGCCAGCGCCGTTTCCGCTCTGGCCTCCCGGAAGGTACGTCAGGTTCGCCAAAGTCGCGGTCGGTGCAATCCTGGTAGCGGGGATTGTCTTTGGCGCCATGCACATCAGGTTCAGCGTGGAGCGTGGCGCCAACCAGGTGGCGGCCT
>JAUVPY010000073.1 GCA_030598425.1 Anaerolineae bacterium | reverse complement strand
AGAAGTCCCTGGAACTCCTGGACGCCGAGGCCGGGTCTTTGCTGCTGGCGGATGACGACGCAGAAGCCCTTACTTTTGAGGTCGTGCTGAGTCCAGTCGGCAGCAAGTTGCACGGGATACAAGTTGCCGTCAGCGGCGCCAGCATCGTTGGTACAGTTGCCTCGAAAAGACTGCCGCTCATCGTCAACGACGCGCAGGCCGATCCACGCTGGGATACCTCCTTCGATGAGACCACAGGGTTTCACACGCGCAACTTGATCTGCGTGCCAATGATTAGCCGCAACCGACTGGTGGGCGTCATAGAATTGGTCAATCGGCGTGCGCCAGCGGGCTTCTCCGAAGAGGACACGGAACTGCTAGGCAGCTTCGCGGCTCAAGCTGCCATCGCCATCGAAAACGCCCGACTTTTTACGCTGACCGACCAAGCGCTAGCCGAACGAGTGCAAGAACTTCACACCTTGCAGCTCATTGACCAGCAACTGAATGCCACGCTCGACTTTGCGCGCGTAATGGATTTGACGCTGGAGCACGCAATGCACACAGCAAGCGCATCTAGCGGCGTAGTGGGCCTAATGAACGAGGAGGGTGATGGGCTATATCTGGTCGCCCAGCGAGGTACGCCAGCCGAATATGAGCGCTACCGGGATAAAGTGTGGCCGATTCAACAAGGCACTATCGGGCGAGTCGCCCGAACCATCCAGCCGGTCCTCCTTGGAAACGCACGTGAAGAGTCTGACTCTGAGCCTGCCGTCGACCAGACTCATTCGCAGATGGCCGTCCCCATCCTGTATCGGGACGAAGTTCGAGCAGTCATCAGCCTCGAGAGCCCTCATACCGATGCCTTTAGCCAGCAGGATCTGGATTTCATTATTCGACTGGCCGACCACGCCGCGATCGCGATTGAAAACGCCCGCCTCTTTCAACAAGCCCAGGCCGCCAACCAGGCAAAAACTGAGTTTATGTCTGTTGCATCGCACGAATTAAAAATCCCGATGACGTCCATCAAAGGCTATGCCAAGCTCCTGGCCTTGGGTGCTGGAGGCGATCTGACTGAGCAGCAGAAAGAGTTCCTAGAAATCATCTCGTCCAACGTAGATCGCATGGATCAGCTGGTAGCCGACTTACTGGATGTAAGTCGTATTGAGGCCGGTCGTCTGCGCCTGGAGATGGGCCAGGTGGATCTGCATGAAGTTATTGATACGGTGATCCAATCGGTGAAAGCGGAGATCGAAGCCAAACAACTGGCCCTAGAGATTGATGTTCCGGCTACGCTACCACCTGTGTGGGGCGACCACGAGAGGGTCATTCAGATCCTTAACAATCTGGTCAGTAACGCCTACAAGTACACGCCAGACGGCGGCGAGATTTATATTGCGGTGAATGGGCAAACAGATTCCGCGATCTCTGGTTGCCTGGCCGTCAGCGTTCGTGATACAGGCGTGGGCATCTCGCCCGAAGACCAACAGAAGCTGTTCACCAAATTCTTCCGCGCCGACGACCCTCGTGTACGTGACGTGCCGGGCACGGGTCTGGGACTCAGCATCACCAAGAGCCTGGTGGAAATCCACGGCGGCGAGATATGGTTTCAGAGCGATTCTGATCGCGGTACCACCTTCACCTTCACGCTTCCCCTTGCACACGCAGACAACACATAAGTTCGCTCCGTCCTTTTGCCGCCTTTTGCCACCCCCTTTGAAGTGTACTATAATTGCTCCTAATCAATCTACTTGAGACGAGGAGTTCCTCTTGAATAGCCTGTTCGACAAGGATCTGGGCAACGATTCCCCAGTAGACGCATATCTGGAGGCCATAGAGACAGAAACAGCAGAAGGCCAGGTTGAAGAAGAGGCATCTACCAGCTGGGATACGGTCAAGACCGTCATCCGTGAGGTGTTGGAAACCGTTATCCTTACCGTGATAATCTTCTTTCTGATTCAGACGGTCGTGCGCAACTTCCGAGTCGTGGGCACCAGTATGGAACCTAACTTGCATGACAGCCAGTACCTCATCGTGGACAAGATAGGCTATCGCTTGGGCGAGCCTCAGCGGGGCGACGTAATCGTCTTCGAACCGCCCAACCGGCCTGGTGAAGACTATGTAAAGCGTGTGGTTGGTGTGTCCGGAGATTTGGTCGAGGTTCAAAACGGACAGGTGCTCATCAACAGTCAGCTTATCGACGAACCATATGTGGTTTACGCCGGATCATATTCAATGAGTCCACGCCGAGTCGGCGCCAGCGAACTGTTCGTGTTAGGGGACAATCGAAATAGCTCCAGCGACTCACATAATTGGGGCATGCTTTTACAGGATAAGGTTGTAGGCAGGGCGTGGATTTCGTATTGGCCCCCCGATCTTTGGGGCGTGATTCCGCGTGATGCGCCTTCAGCGTCGGCGACTGTTGGTCACCTATTAGAGAATCTCATCCCCCAGGAATAGCTAGCTTCTATTATGTCGTACAGCGAAGATGAGATACGCCAAATCGTGCGCCGAGTGGTGCTACGCACGCTGCGAAACGCCCCTGGGGCTGCGCTCAGTGGATATGAGCGTCCCCACCGGGCAGTTGTCACCGCCGAAGACGTGAGTCAGAGCGAGCCAGGCACCGCGATACAAGTGCCGGCTGAGGCATTGGTAACTCCTTTGGCTCGTCAGGTGGCGATGGAGCGCCGCATTGCGCTCACATCTAACGCCTCTGACACCCTCAATGTGCAACCCAACTCCGGCCCAGCCCGCGTGGTCGCCATCGGTTGTGATCACGGAGGCTTTGAGATGAAAGAGAATCTCAAAGCTTTTCTGATCGAATTGGGCTATCATCCTCTGGATTGCGGGACTCACAGCGAAGAGTCGGTGGATTATCCTGATTTTGCATTTGCTGTCGCCCGCCAAGTGGCCGACGGGAGCGCCTTCCGGGGGATCGTCATTGACGGAGCAGGTATCGGCTCGTGTATGGCCGCCAACAAAGTGCCCGGCGTACGGGCCGCTATGTGCTACGACCAGGCGACCGCCGTCAACAGCCGCGATCACAACAACGCCAACGTTCTTACGTTGGGCGCCGGCCTCCTCGGGAATAACCTGGCCCGACAAATCATCAAGGCCTGGCTGGAGACCGATTTTGGCGGCGGGCGCCATGAGCGCCGCGTAAACCAGATAATGGAAATTGAACGACGCTACCTGAAGGGACGGTAGACTACCCGGATGCATTACGACGCCGCTGCAATCGAACGCTTGGTGGAACAGATCACCCAACAGGTGCTGATAGCGCTCGATGAAAAGCGTACAGACGCGCCGGTGGCCGCCAGTGGCCACGACCCGAATTGCCCTGACTGCGAGAGCCAAGGCGTACAACACCGCCCTCACCTAGTACGTCAGGCAATGGAGGCAGGCGCTTCACGCTTTAGCGCCACCTTAGGGATCCAGCACGTAGACGGCGACATCGCCCGCCTTATTGACCATACTCTGCTAAAACCCGACGCCACTCAGGCGCAAATAGCGCAACTGTGCCACGAAGCCCGGCAATATGGTTTCGCTGCTGTCTGCGTGAATCCCACTCATGTGAAACTGTGCGCCGAATTGCTCAAAGGTTCCGATGTCGCGGTGTGCACCGTCGTCGGTTTCCCGTTGGGCGCTACCCCACCTGAGGTGAAAGCCTACGAAGCCCAGCAGGCCATTGATGATGGGGCGACTGAGATTGACATGGTTGCCAACATCGGAGCTGTCAAAGGAGGAGAATCTGATCTGGTAGAGCGAGATATCGCAGCGGTCACCCGCACCTGCCACAATAATGGGGCGATTTGCAAGGTCATCATTGAAGCCGCGCTTCTTACCGAGCAAGAGAAAGTTAAGGCTTGTGAGTTGGCCAAGAAGGCCGGCGCCGATTACGTCAAAACTTCTACCGGCTTTGGGCCCAGTGGCGCTACGGTTTCCGACGTAGCCCTGATGCGCCGGGTGGTAGGTCCCGGAATGGGAGTGAAAGCAGCCGGCGGCATCCGTACCTATACAGACGCCAAAGGCATGGTCGAAGCGGGTGCCACCCGTATCGGTGCCAGTGCCGGCGTGAGTATACTACAAGAGGCTGAAACGCGTTTATGAATATCTGTCCCTATTGTCACACCGGCCGCCTTCGGCGCCGGGATATGGTTTATGTTCAGTGGCACGGCGATGCGCTGTTAGTTGTGGACCGCATGCCGGCCATCATCTGCGACGTATGCGGTGAGAAGGCATATGACGAACAGGCAGTGGAACACCTGCAACAACTACTCTGGGCTAGCGCGTCTGGGCAGCTTTCATCTTCGTCAAGCAGACTGGCTTAAAAGCGAAGACCAGAACATTGCTCTGAGTGGGATCTTCCGCACGTCAATAGGAAGGAGAAGTCACCTTGTCCGTTGATCTACGCAGCTACGTCTTTCTCGATAGTTTGCAGCCGCAACACGCTGCCTTTCTGGGCACGGTAGCCCGGGGCTTTCTGCCCTTACCTAATGATGCTTCGCTCTGGATTGAGATTTCGCCTGGCATTGAGATCAACCGCATCACTGACGTGGCCCTTAAGTCCACCAAGGTCCGTCCTGGCCTGCAAATCGTCGAACGCCTGTACGGGCTGCTGGAAGTCCATTCGGAATCGCAGGCCGAAACGCGCGCCGCCGGAGCCGCTATCCTCGAAGCCTTGGAGCTGCGCGAAGAGGACCGTCGCAAGCCTCGCGTGATCTCCAGCCAGATCATCCGCAGAATCGACGCCCACCAGGTGCAGCTTATCAACCGCATGCGCCACGGTCACATGTTGCTGGCCGGTCAGACCCTGTACGTCCTCGAGGTCGAGCCTGCGGGTTACGCCGCACTAGCCGCCAACGAAGCTGAGAAGGCGGCTGAAATCAACATCCTGGAAGTGATGGCCTTCGGCTCCTTCGGACGCGTTTACCTAGGGGGCGAAGAGCGAGACATCATGGCTGGCTACGGCGCGGCCCTAGCTTCAATCGAAGGTGTGACGGGCCGGGAGGTAGAACAGGACAAGCGCGAGTAATCTCAACTCTGCAATTACACACCAGAAACTCCAACTCTCATCAATCATCAATAGCCCCCTCTACGCCCCTTACGGGAAACAACTGTAGGTCCCCTAGGAGGTATCTCGGGGGAAAGGGAGGAATATTCGTATGGCCGAAGCACTCGGTATGATCGAAACCAAGGGATTTGCTGCGATGGTCGAGGCCTCAGACGCCATGGTCAAGGCCGCCAAAGTCGAGCTGGTACACTACGAGAAGATTGGCGGTGGTTACGTGACGGCCATCGTACGCGGCGACGTGGCCGCCGTGAAAGCCGCCGTTGAAGCAGGCGTGCGTGGCGCCGAAAGAGTCGGTGAAGTGGTATCTGTGCACGTCATCCCACGGCCCCATCTCAACATTGACATGGTGCTTCCCCTAGGCCGGTCCGAGCAAGCCGAAGAGGAACTTGGGGAAGGCTAGGAAATGCTCCTCGGCAAAGTCGTTGGTACGCTGGTCGCCACCCGCAAGGACGAGAAGCTGGAGGGCCTCAAATTCCTGGTTCTCCAGCGTCTCGACATCAACGGGCAGCCAATGGACGGATATGTGGTCGCTGCTGATGCTGTCGGTGCCGGCCTGGATGAGGTAGTATTGTATGCCACCGGCAGCTCCGCCCGGCAGACAGTGCTTACCGACCGCCGCCCGTGCGATGCCGCGATCATGGCTATCGTTGACACCTGGGAAGTGGATGGCGACGTGAAGTACCAGAAGGTTGAGCCAATTCCCGACCTCCGAGGATTTGACTAGAGCGGTCCACTGTGAAGCCGATGGCCGAGATCTTGCACCTCCCGGAAGGAACATCCGACCGCGCAACCAAGGATGTCGTCTTCGGCCATTCCGCCAGGCCACCTGAGGAATAACAGAGAGGTGGGTTCCTATGGCTGTCCAAATCGATCAGAACCAAATAGAGCGCATCGTGCAAGAAGTGGTAGGTGGGTTGAGGCCCAACGACCAACCCGCTAGCGGATCGGGCGATAACACATGGGGTATCTTCCCCGATGTGGACTCGGCCGTGAACGCAGCGACACTTGCCTTCCACCAACTCGACTTGCTGCCCCTGGCACGCCGGGTGGACATCGTCCGCCACGTGCGCCAAGCCGCTCGCGACCACGCCCAGGTGCTTGCCTACGAGGCGTGGCAAGAGACGGGCCTGGGCCGTTACGAAGACAAGATCGAGAAGAACCTACTGGTCGCTGAGAAGACACCCGGACCAGAGATCTTGGAGCCCGTCGCCTGGTCTGGAGATCGGGGGCTCACCCTCACAGAACGAGCACCTTACGGCGTTATCGCTTCCATTACCCCAAGCACCAATCCTACATCCACTATTATCAATAACATCATCAGCATGATCTCCGCTGGAAACGCTATTGTCTTTAACGTACACCCTCTGGCCAAATTGGTATCGGCCCACACAGTAGCTGTGTTGAACCAGGCCATTCGGCAGGCAGGCGGGCCGCTCAATCTCATTACCTGCACCGCAGAGCCAACTATCGAGAGCGCACAGGAACTGATGCAACACCCTGGAGCGCAGTTGGTAGTCGTGACCGGCGGCGGGGCGGTCGTTCGCGAAGCGATGCGCTCTGGAAAGAAGGCTATCTGCGCTGGCCCGGGCAATCCGCCCATCATCGTGGATGAAACGGCTAATATTGACCAGGCCGCTCGCGACATCGTAAAGGGAGCCTCGTTTGACAACAATGTCATCTGCACCGACGAAAAGGAGCTCATCGTCGTCGACACGGTAGCCGACGAATTGAAGTCAGCGATCAAGGCTCGCGGGGTGGTTGAGGTAACATCGTGGCAACTCAATCGCCTGCTTAAGGTGATCTTTCACGAGGACCGAGGCCCAGGCAAGCACAGCGTTGTCGATAAGGCGTGGGTGGGCAAGAACGCGGGACACATTCTTAAGGAGATTG
This sequence comes from Anaerolineae bacterium, assembly GCA_030598425.1. GTDB lineage: Bacteria > Chloroflexota > Anaerolineae > 4572-78 > NAK82 > JAUVPY01. Next base: position 1,871 of record JAUVPY010000073.1, on the reverse strand, counting down.
GGGTTGATGCTGGCGATGACGTGAGGCTGGTCCTGGCCGAGGTAGATGATCCGCGTCACCAACTGGTCTGGACGGAGCAGTTGATGCCCGTAATCCCCATGGTACGCGTCCGCAACGCCGACGAGGCGATTGACCTGGCCATCGAGGCCGAACACGGATATCGCCACACGGCCGTAATGCACTCCAAGAACCTGGATAACCTGAGCCGGATGGCACGCGAGTTCGGCGGTAGCATTTTCGTAAAGAACGGCCCCAACCTGGCTGGTCTGGGCTTTGGAGGCGAAGGGTTTACGTCGTTCAGCATTGCGACGCCCACGGGCGAAGGAATGACGACGGCGCGCGACTTCACTCGCGTGCGGCGGTGCACGCTGGTGGACAGCTTCCGCATCGTGTGACAGGGCAAGGAGCGGACCATGACTTCCGTCCGAGGCGAGTTGCTGACTGCTGACTTTTTCACCACCGCTTACCGCATGTCAGGGCATGTCGACACTGGCAAGCGCCGACTGGCTGACATTCTGAGCGATCCGATGAGCAACCTGCTTCTGATGCAGGATATCTACGTGTCCCGAATCCAGAAGCCAGGTGAAATTGTAGCGCACTTCAAATCGGGAGTCATTTTTAAAGATCGGATTACGTTTGCCGTACTTCCCACTGAAGCAGATGGCCTCTCAAAAGATCACGTCTATCCCTCACTGACACGGCAAATGACGGAGGTTTTTGTCACCGTTCCGTCTTTTGAGATTCAAGGTTCGCTAAGAGTGACGGGCAAGCCAGACTTGCAAGCCTTGCTGACCATCGGCACCGAGAAGTTCATATCATTGCTGAAGGCCACGGCCTCGTCGTCGCTCTTGCCGCAGGTGCAATTCTCGGGACCGGTGATCCTGGTTAACAAAACAAGCATAGAACTCTTCTGCGTGGCCGACAAAGACTGACAGTAATCTACGAAAGGACAATGAGGTGGCCACCATCCTGATCATCGATGACGATCCCGACGTGACGCGTCTCATCGAGTTCGCTCTCAAGCGTGCCGGCCACCGGGTGCTGACCGCCCGAGATGGAGAGACTGGCCTTTCTATCACGGAGGCCGAGCACCCAGACCTGGTCATCGCCGACGTAATGATGCCTAAGGTCAATGGCTACGAGTATTGCCGCCGTGTGCGCGCCCGGGAAGACCTGGCCGACATCCAGATTCTGGTCTTTACGGCCCGCTTTCAACCAATTGATCGGCAAACCGCTTTGGAGGCTGGCGCAACCGATTACACGCCGAAGACGGTCCAGCCAGCGGACCTGGTGGCCCATGTTGAAAGGCTCCTGGGTGAAGCCCCCTCTCCCATCGAGGTAAAATCAGGGAGCGTGGTGGCGGTCTTCAGTTTGCGCGGCGGGTCGGGGGTTACCTCACTGGCAGCGAACATATCTGTGGCCGTGGCCCTCAGTCGCCGGGAGCCAGTCGCCCTGGTCGATATGGCGCCACTGGCCGGTCACGTGGCATTGATGCTGAGCCTGCGCCCTGGCAGTGGTCTGCGCAAGGTCCTGGGAAGAAGCAGGAAAATCGAGAAGGAAACCTTGCAGCCGCACTGGCAAACCCACGACAGCGGCGTGCAGGTTTTGCCGTCAACGACCTCGCCAAACGAGGCAGGCGAAGTAACGCCAAGCTTAGTTCAACCGTTGGCGGCCAACCTGCACCAGACCTTTTCGTTGGCGTTGTTAGATCTGCCACCGACGCTGAGCGGTACCACAGCCGCCGCATTGACCGCGGCCGACAGGGTATTACTGGTCGTGACGCCTGACGTGGCCTCGGTGCAATCGGGGACAGTTGCGCTCGAAGCCTTGAGTACGATGGGCGTAAATGAAGAGCGTGTCTGGGCTGTGTT
>JAUVPY010000267.1 GCA_030598425.1 Anaerolineae bacterium | reverse complement strand
TGATGCGTGATGCGTGAGACGCGGCGGTTGCGCATTACGTCTCACGGATCACGTTTCACGCATCACGTTTTACGTTTTACTCAATCTTGTACCCAATCTGCCGCAAAAAGCCCTTGCGCCAGGCGATGCCTTCGTCGTCTTCGACGCCTTTTGGTTTGAACCCATCCACCACGCCCAGAATGGCCCGCCCCCCCTCGGTCTCGGCGACGACGACCTGGGTGGGGTTGGCGGTGGCGCAGAAGACGCAGCACACTTCCGGCACCATCTTGACCGCGTTCAGCACGTTGATGGGGAAGAAGCCCTCGGCCAGGAAGATGATAAAACTGTGGCCGGCCGATATGGCCATCGCGTTTTTCTTGGCCAGCTCGATCATAGCATCGTCGGTGCCGGTCCAACGCACCAGGCAGGCCCCGGATGCCTCGCAAAAAGCCAGGCCAAATCCTATGCCCGGCACAGCGCTGACCATCGCCTCGTGCAGGTCTTCGACCGTTTTGATGAAATGGCTTTGGCCCAAGATGAAATTGACCGCTTCCGGCTTTTCGATGGGGACAGTTGTGAGTTCCATTGGTTATCCTCTCCAGACATCTTCATAAGCCAGATTCTTGACAAACAAGTCAAGTTTTCCTCACGGACAGAAAGAAACACGGACCCGACTTCCTTTGTCTGTTGTCGGTGTTCCTTTCCGTCTGTGGGGAGATGGTTGGCCTCTCGTCGGTTTGAAACTAGTCAAGTTTTCCTCACGGACAGAAAGAAACACGGACCCAACTTCCTTTTTCTGTTGTCGGTGTTCCTTTCCGTCTGTGGGGAGATGGTTGGCCTCATTCCTAGAGAATTCTTTAAAGCTGGCTGGCCTTTCGCATCCTGCCCAGCATGATCAGCATCGCGCCCGCCGTGGTGAGGAGGGCCAGACCGATCTTGGTGACGTCTCTTACCGGTTCGACACGCACACCCCCAGGGCCGACGCTGATCACGGCCACCGGTCGCCCCATGGAGAAACCGCCACCACCGCCGCCACCGCCGAAGCCGCTGGCCTCTCCTCCCTCGGCCTCGACTTCATCAGCGCCCGGCGTTTCGCCTTCCTCGGAGGCAGTCCCGGCGCCTACACCGTAGCCAAAACCCATTCCAACCGAGACCTCAGAAGCCGTGATGACCGTGTAGTCTCCGGCGGTGACCGGCTCGCTGTAGACCGCTTCTGGTTGGGCCACGTCGAAAAGCTTCTCCACCACCTCTTTGCTCTGTTCTTGGGTCTTCACCGCCGTGACGGCGATGTCATCAAATCGCTCACTCATTTTAGCTCCTCCTCGATCGAATTGTTCGCGCAAAAGCAACTATACCAAGAGCCAGACTGAAGCTCAGCAGCCCGAGTTGGACGACGCGGGTGACGTCGACGATCGGGATGCGCTCTGTACCCCCCTCGCGCTCTACCAGCACCGCAACGGGGCGGTTCCAGACCAGTCCCCCCGAGGGCCAGCGAACCGTGAGTGCTTGCGACTGGGGCGTTAGCGTGACGTCACCCACGGTCACCGGGTTGCCAGAAGCTGTTTGCCACTCAATTATGTCGGTGAGTTTCTTCATGAGACCTCCTTGTATCGTGGATTTAGAAACCAGGTATTTCGTCAAAAACCTGGTTTCTGAGTCATTAAGCCTTGATACGCTGACGTACCGCATCGGCGATACGCTTCAGTTCGCCGTCTGCCTCGATTTGATTGATGCACCAGGTTGCCAGACGCGCCAACTCAGCATCGGTAACGCCGCGCAGGTCCTGCTTCAGTTTGTCAATGGCCCGTGAGACTCGCGTGCCCGCTTTGAGCGGCAGGCGCGCGGCCTTGCGCAGGTTCCGCTGGCGGGAGGTCGGCCGCGGACCAGTCTCGACCAGTTTCCAGATCAATTCAACCACGTCATATACGGCCCCCGGACGCCCCGCCCGACGGGCGTTAGCGGTCCGCTCGGCCAGCAAATCGCCGCCGTTGGCCAGCCAGCGTACCAGACTGGCTAGCGCCTCAGCCGGTGTTGGTGCCCAATCGCCGGCCTCATTTGAAGTGACGTACTCCACATTGCCTGTCTCCTGGCCTGCGGTGGAGCTGAACAAGATAATTGGTCGTCCACAGGCCAGTGTCTCGCTCACGATCAGCCCTCCTCCCTTGGCCATCACCAGGTCGCTGGCGTGCATCAAGGCCGCTATGTCATCCACAAAGCCGTAGACGTGCGCCTCCCCACGCCAGGCCTCCGCCATAAGCTGGGTATGGAGGGCCTCGTCACCGCCGGCCACAATCGCCAACTGGACGTTCAGCCCGGCTCGATCGATGAGGCGCGCAACTTCGAGGACGTTGGTCACGCGGGTGCCGCCCACGATGAGGGCGGCCGGCAAGTCTGGTCTCCATCCTAATTCAGCCCGCAGTTCGGCCGGCGAGCGCTGCTCGGCGCCAAAGTGGGGATGGACTGGCAACCCGGTGACATGGATCCGGTTGGCCGGCACCTTCCTACGCAGTGCCTTCTGGCGTGCCTGCTCCGTGGGCACCAGACACAGATCAACCCGTGGATTGAACCAGATCGTGTGCACTGCCACCAGGTCGGTAATCACGCTGACCAGCGGGGTGGCCTCTCCCATTCGGTCAACGCCGAAGCTGAGCGATTCCAAGAAGAAGGGGTAGGTGGAGATCACCACATCTGGCTGGGTCCGGGCTAACAGCTCCTCAAGTGGGTCGTGTAACAACGCCGAGAAAATCTGCTCCATGAGAGCCGCAGTGGCTATGCCGTCGCTAATCCGGTAGCCCAGGTCATAGAGACCGAGTTCGCTTTGCACAGAACGCTCGTGGCCCTGTTCGGATAACGTCTGCAGGATACTGGGCGACCCATCCTCGTGCAGCGGGTTGAGGACGGTGGTCGCACAGCGGTCACCGTACCGCTCCTGCATGGCTGCCTCGATGGCCAGGGCGGCGCTACGGTGTCCATACCCGGCATCGGCGGTCAGGATTAACACTTGCCTCTGGTCGTCAGGCTCTGGTGGCTGTGGCGCAGTACTCAAATCGTTACGCTCCCATTTCTTTTGATTCAGAAGCCGGATAGTCACCCGCTTGGGTGTTGGCGAAGAAGAATTACCACGGAGACACGGGGTCCACTGAGCTTTTATATGATTTTCTCCGTGTTCTCCGTGCCCCAGTGGTTTAAAGCAAGCTCCATGCCTGTAACAACACTCAACAGGGGTACTACCCAACTTCAGTAGGTGATACGAAATCGTCTGAACTCGCCGGTCGGCTCCTCGTAGTTGACCTCGACACGATCGACTCGCGCCGATGGGGCGCCGACGTGGCACCAGTCCACTGCTCGCTGTACGACTCTTTCTTCTCCTTCAAAGATCGCTTCCACGCGACTGTCCCACAAGTTGCGCACCCAACCGGTCAAGCCCAGTTCCTGGGCCTTCTGCTGTGTGTACCAACGAAAACTAACCCCTTGGACCCGTCCTGAGACAAACACGTGAGCGCGCACGGAGTGGCTTTCGGGCGTCCTTGCCATCACTCGCTCCAGAAAAAACGTGATCCGTGATCCGTGATGCGTAGTGCGTACTGCGTAATTCCGTATCGCGCACCCCTTACGCGTTACGAAATACGGAATACGCATCACGCACTACGCAGTACGCACTACGTTTTACTCAGTAGTCCCGCGACAACAGTTGACGATTTCCAATACGAACGTTGGTCAGGCCCGCATCGCGGGCGGCCCCCAGGGCTGCCTCGGCGTGATCTACTGACGTACGCGGCAAGTCCGGGACGTAGAAGTTCGGCGCAAAGCCAAGCAGTGCGTAGGGAATGTGTGGATTGATGTCGGCGATGAAGTGGGCGATGCGTCCAACCTCGTCAGGCGTCACGTAGCCAGGCACCAATAGCGTGCTGGCAATCACCAGCGGCAACTCTGGGCGCTCGCTAAGACGGGCGGCAGCGCGGCTGAAGTTCTCTAGCGTGCGCCGGTTGCTGGCACCGGTCAGAGCCGTATGCAACTTTTCATCGAAGGCCTTCAAGTCAAACTTGACGGTGCCGCCTGTTTCCAGCGAGAGCTGCACGGCCCGCTCCATCAGTTTGGGATGTTGAGTGCCAGCCGTCTCCCAGCATACGAGCACCCCTCGCTCGGCCAGATACTGCCCCGAAGCCAGCGCGTGCGGCATCTGGCTGGCCGGGTCGCCACCAAAATAGCAAACGCAATAGGTGCGGGAGTTGGCGCAATCGGCCAGTTCCCGGGCACTGGTGCCGTCGCTGGCGGCCGGATCTACCTCGCGGAAGTGCCAGTTCTGGCAGTAGAGACAGTTCAGGCTGCAACTGGCGTAAAACACCGCCAGGTTGTGATAGCCGTAGCGCTGGTGCCCGGCGCACACCCAATCGGCCACGCAATTGGTGGGCAGTGGGTCCCGGTACCAGTGGAGCACACCTCGCGCGGGCGTGCCGGCCAGGTGGTTAAGGCGCTTGGTCCTTGACTTATCCTCAGACTGTTTCGCGTCTTCCAAAGCCGCCCCGCCAGCGCGCAGCCCACAATATCCCCGCTCTCCCGGCCCGATGACACAGCCCCGGCTACACAGTGGACACAGGACGCCGTCAGCGGCCCCTGGCGGCGCTTGGGGGAGTCCAAAGGCGCGGCGTGTTTCGGCGTGCGCTGCCTGCACCCGCGAGCGCGCCTGGTCGAAGCGGGTGCCAAGGCACTTGCTACACACGCCGAGATGCTCGATGATTAGCTGGGATTCGGTTCCGCACAAGACACAGCGTTGGACAGTATCAGCAAGGCTTTTCATTGCTGTGTTGCTTGCCCTGAATTATTAGGCGGCTCGCCCGCCGCATCAGCGTCACCACATCCGGGGCGGTAGTAGGTCATTGCCCTTTCCGGCGGTGGACGTTTGCGACCGAACAGTCTAAGAACGGCGCGGTGCACTGTC
>JAUVPY010000478.1 GCA_030598425.1 Anaerolineae bacterium | reverse complement strand
GCCACGACGCCGGTACGTAGGCCTGGGCTGCCAGGTGATAGATGTGATCCGGCCTCACCTCCAGCACCACATCCTCAACCACCTGCCCATCGCGCAGGTCGGCGATGACCACCGGGACCGGGCGTTCCAAATGATCCACCCCATAGCCCAGCGCGTGCGCCACCCCATAGACCTCAACGTCACCCCGCGCCAACAGATGCGCCGCCAGATGCCCGCCTGCAAAACCTGTGATGCCGGTTATCAATGCCCTTGCCAAATGCACCGCTCCTTCATAGTTGCCGGATAGCTATGAATACAAAGAATCCTTTTAATGCCCATACAGTGGGTCAGAATAGCTGCATACCAAACATACAATCCAACCGATCAAGGTTGACAGAATGCAGCAACGAGCAAGGCATTATACCGCACATCAACTTGAGTCGCAAAGCACGAAGGCAGATGATATGGGCCCTCCCAACTAATTTGGTTTTTTATGTCAACTTTAAAATTTTGGCGAGGGGGTAGACAAGTGGAGCGAAGTGGTGTATAATGTGGTTGCTTATGGGGAATAATGGGAGAAAGTGGGGCGTAGAACATATGTTCTGGCCCCAATTATTGCCTCAATGGGGGAGAACGACCCACCGTGTTTCTAGGCGAGTTTTCGCACACGCTCGACGAAAAAGGTCGGCTGACCATTCCAGCCAAGTTCCGCGACGATTTGGCTGGAGGCCTGGTTGTCACTCGTGGCATAGATCGCTGCCTCTCTGTCTATCCACGCCAGGTGTGGGACGGCCTAGCAGATCAGATTGCCAAACTCCCCATCTCCCAGCGCAGTGCTCGCAATTTTGGTCGCCTGATGTTTTCCGGCGCTGCCGATTTTATTCCTGACCGGCAGGGCCGCGTACTAATCCCGCAGGGATTGCGCGACTACGCAGGACTTGATAGCGAGGCGATCATTATCGGCCTCCACGATAGGTTAGAAATCTGGAATCCCGATAGCTGGACGAACGTAAAGTCAAACGTCGAAGAAGACCCTGAGTCAATCGCCGAACAACTACAAGAACTAGGCATTTAAGAGATGGAGGAGACGCCGCCGCATATTCCCGTTTTACTCGACGAGGTCATGCAGGAACTCAATCCTCATCCCGGCCAACGGTTCATTGACGGCACTGCTGGTGCCGGCGGTCACGTCGAAGCTATCCTAAAAGCAACTGCCCCCGATGGTCAGGTATTGGCTCTAGACGTTGATCCTGCTGCCTTGGGTATCGCTCGCAAGCGACTCGCCCCCTACAGCCACCGCGTCCGCCTCGTAAACGCTAACTTCGAGCAAGTCGCCCGCATTGCCCATAGCTACGATTTCGTCCCCGTCCACGGGATAATGCTCGATCTGGGACTGTCGTCAATGCAACTGAGCGTCGCCGAGCGCGGCTTCTCTTTTCAAGGTGAAGGTCCACTGGATATGAGATACGATCCAAGCAGCCATACCACCGCCGCTGATTTGGTCAACAGCTTGTCCCAAGATGAACTGGCTGATCTTCTGTACCGCTTCGGTGAGGAGCGTCGCAGCCGGGCCATCGCTCGCGCCATTGTCGCTGCCCGCCCTCTGCACTCAACACGTGAGCTGGCCGACGTCGTAATTCGGGCAGGTGGCGGCCGACGTAAGGCCCGCATTCACCCGGCCACTCGGACCTTTCAGGCCCTGCGCATTGCAGTCAATGATGAATTGGGCGTATTAAGCAGCGCTCTGCCAGAGGCGACAGCAATATTGGCCTCTGGCGGACGCCTGGCCACCATCAGCTTCCATTCCTTGGAAGACCGGATTGTCAAGGACTTCTTCATTAAGGAGTCAAAAGACTGTATTTGCCCACCGGAACAGCCTATCTGTACCTGTAATCACCGGGCTACGTTACGTATTATAACACGGAAGCCGATTACCGCCAGTAGCGGCGAAATTAGCACTAACCCCAGGGCCCGCAGCGCAAAACTGCGGGTCGCTGAACGTTTAGAGGGATAATGTTATGTCTAGTCAAACGATTCATTCTATCCAAACCTTACTGAGACCTGGATCTCTGGCTCAGACCATCAACTGGCGACTGGAACGCAAGGCGGCTCTGGGGATGATGCTTATTCTCATCACCCTCAGTCTCATCGGATGGCTGTACCTGACGCAGGCCAGTTCTCTGACCACAACCAGCTTTCAGATCGAGCAACTGAGAGCCGAGCTCGCAGCGTTCAAACAGCAAAACGCCCAATTGGAACTGGAAGTCGCCCAATGGGACGCCTTGCCCAGGATCGAGGGGCGGGCGCGTGAACTCGGATTCAGGCCACCCAACCAGGCACTCTACCTACCCGTACCCAACTACCCGGCGCCGAACCCGGCCAACTCCGTGATAAACATATCAACACGATAAAGCGATCTACCGTTTTGTCGAATTGGTAATTTGTTGATTTGCTGACTTGTTGATTTGCTGATTTGTCTGGAGAAGACTATCACGATGGCAGCCAATTCCAGCACCCGCTGGCGAATCCTCGCTATAATGGCTATTCTGTCCGCTGGCGCTTTGATTCTCGTCGGGCAACTCATTCGCTGGCAAGTGCTCGAGCACGAGACCTTCCTGGCCCTGGCCGAAGAAGAACACCAGTCAGAAGCCACTATACGACCCCGCCGAGGTGCGATTTACGACCGCAATGGAT
>JAUVPY010000157.1 GCA_030598425.1 Anaerolineae bacterium | reverse complement strand
TCGCCCATTGAGGCGCTGGACTGGATTCGCCGGGGTGACCCTTTTGACATAGCCATCCTGGATATGCAGATGCCGGAGATGGACGGCCTGATGCTGGCCACCGAAATACGCCAAGAGCGTGACGCGGAGGCGCTGCCCTTGGTGATGCTAACCTCGTTGGGGGGGCGGGACGCCGTCCAGGGCGCTGATCTGGAAGTGGTTGAGTTTGCCGCCTTTATGACCAAGCCGATCAAACCCTCGCAACTGTTTGAAGCGTTACTGACCGTCTTCGCCGGGCAGCCTACCAGGGTCCGGCGACGGGAGGCCACACACGAGTCAGCCTTCGACACCGAGATGGGGCAACGCCTGCCGCTGCGCATCCTGTTAGCCGAAGACCACGCCACCAATCAAAAGCTGGCCCTGATGCTGCTCCAAAGACTGGGCTACCGGGCCGACGTGGCCGCCAATGGCCTGGAAGCCGTCGAGGCCCTGGAACGCCAAGCGTATGACGTGGTGCTGATGGACGTGCAAATGCCCGAGATGGATGGCCTGGAAGCGACGCGCCACATTCGCCAACAATGGCCTGGCGAACAGGGGCCGTACATTGTCGCTATGACGGCCAACGCTATGGAAGGCGATCGTGAGGCGTGTCTTGCCGCGGGTATGGATGACTACGTGAGCAAGCCGATCCGGGTGGAGGCATTAGTGGGGGCGCTGAGTAAGGTCCGCCCCCTCGGAGAGCGGGAGAGCCCCAACGGGGGAGATGGGGAGATGGGGAGTGCCGAAGCACCCCCGTCCATAGAGCAAGAGGCTGATGGAACAGGAGCGGAGCAGACAATGGTAGATCACCAGGTGCTTGATCCGACGGCCCTGGAAACGTTGCTGGAGATTGTCGGCGGCGAACCGGCCCTCCTGGGGGAGTTGATCGATAGCTTTCTGGAAGAGGCACCTCCCTTGGTGAACACCCTGCGCCAGGCGCTGGAACAAGGAGACGCAGCCGAGCTACGCCGGGCGGCGCATACGATCAAGTCGAGCAGCAACGACTTCGGGGCCACGACCTTGGCCGAGTTGTGCCAGGAGCTGGAAACCATGGGCAAAGCTGGCACCTTGGACGGAGCGGCCGAGCTAGTCGCGCAGGTCGAGCACGAGTATGCGCAGGTGAGGGTGGCGTTGGAAGCGGTGCGCGCCGATTTGTGAGAGAATCGACGTGCCCATAACGTTGGGTCTTATTGGTGGACAGAATTGACTGCTCAGGTTGGACGCACTTTGTATAACGAAGCCGGGCCGATTGGAAGGGCTACCTGATCAGACAAACGTGGATCAAGTGTGTCGCATTATGATGGCTGAGTAATCACGTAAGGAGCAAGGAGACGTGACATGAAGAATGAACATGGTCACATCCTGGTTGTGGACGACCATAAGACAAACCGCCTCAAGCTATCGCTGGGGCTGAAACAACAGGGGCATACCGTCGCCCTGGCCGAAAACGGTCAGCAAGCCTTAGACATGCTTCGCGCCGAGTCGTTCGACGTGGTGCTGCTTGACATCATCATGCCGGAGCTGGACGGCTACCAGGTGCTGGAGCAGATGAAGAGCGACAGCAAGCTGCGCGACATTCCGGTCATCATGGTTTCAGCCGTGGAAGAGATCGAGAGCGTGGTGCGCTGCATCGAAATGGGGGCGGAGGACTATCTTCCCAAGTCGTTTGATCCCGTGTTATTGAAGGCCCGATTAGGCGCCTGCCTGGAGAAGAAGAAGCTGCGCGACTTGGAACGAGCGTACCTGCAGCAGGAAGTCATGCTGCGGCAAAGTGAAAAGCTGGCAACGCTGGGCAAACTGAGCGCCGGGATGGCCCACGAGCTCAACAACCCGGCGGCGGCCGCCCAGCGCGGTGCCGGGCAATTGCAGGCGGCAGTGGCCCAATTGCAGCAAGCCTATTTGACGATGAGTGAGGTAAGTCTATCACACGCACAACTGGATTCGTTACGAGCCTTTGACCAACAGGCTCAGGAGAGGGCTGAACAACCATTCGATCAGGATACCCTCGCCCGCAGCGATCGTGAGCACGAGTTAGAAACGTGGCTGGTGGATCGGGGGATCGAAAACGGCTGGGAATTCGCACCCGTGTTGGTCGGCCTGGGCACCGACGCCGGTGAGCTGGGGTCGGTGGCTGAAGACTTCACCGACAGTCAATTCCCGGCCGTGATTACCTGGCTCAGTTGTACTTACACCATTTACAGCTTGTTAGAGGAGATCGGTCATGGAGCGGGGCGCATCGCCGAAATTGTCAAAGCGCTCAAGACGTATTCCTACATGGATCAGGCCCCAATTCAATCTGTGAACGTGCACGAAGGCTTAGACAACACGCTGGTCATGCTGCGCAGCAAGCTCAGAGAGGGAATTACCGTCCGCCGGGAGTACGCAGAGGACCTCCCCAAGATTCAAGCCTACGGTAGCGAATTGAACCAGGTCTGGACGAACATCATTGACAATGCCGTGGATGCTATGAACGGCCAAGGCGAGCTCGTCTTGCGAACCCGTCAGGAAGACGGATGGGTGGTCGTCGAGATCGAGGACAATGGGCCGGGGATTCCTGATGAGGCTCAAGCAAATATCTTTGATCCCTTCTTCACGACCAAATCGCCGGGGGAAGGGACTGGCCTGGGACTAAATATCAGTCATAACATTATCGTACAGAAACACGGGGGGGAGATTGGCGTGCGCTCGGCGCCCGGAAAGACCTGCTTCGAGATCAGACTCCCGATCAATTCTGAAACCGCTGAAAATGCATAAAGGAGACTTCTTACCATGGCCAAACCCATCATTCTAACCGTTGACGACGAATCGCAGGTGCTCAATGCAATCGAGCGCGACCTGCGTCGGTACTATGGCGGCGATTACCGTGTCGTCAAAGCCAACTCAGGGATGGAAGCGTTGGAAGCGGTGCGCCAGCTAAAGGTCCGCAATGCACCTATAGCCTTGTTCCTGGCCGACCAACGTATGCCGACTATGAGCGGCACGGAGTTCCTGGCCGAGGCGCGCACGCTTTACCCCGATGCACGCAAGGTATTGCTCACCGCCTATGCTGACACTGAGGCTGCAATTGAAAGCATCAATACGATTGGGTTGGACCATTACTTGATGAAACCGTGGGACCCACCTGAGCAAACCCTGTATCCGGTGTTGGATGATCTGCTGAGTGACTGGCTGGCAACGGTACCACTGCCGTACGATGGCATTCGCGTAGCAGGCACGCTCTGGTCGCCCAGCTGTCACCGCGTCAAAGACTTCCTGGCCCGAAACCGAATTCCCTATCAGTGGTTGGATATCGAAAAGGATGGGGCTGCCAGAGAGCTGGTCGAGGGAGTCAACTCGGACAGGCACCGGCTGCCGGTGGTGTTCTTCCCCGATGGGGACGTGATGATCGAGCCCGACAGCCTGACCTTGGCCGAAAAGTGTGGTCTTCAAACCCAGGCGACGCAGCCGTTCTATGACGTAATTATCGTCGGCGCCGGGCCGGCCGGCCTGGGAGCAGCCGTCTACGGCGCGTCCGAGGGGTTGCGCACACTGATGATTGACAGGGAGGCCACCGGCGGACAAGCGGGCACCAGCTCACGCATTGAGAACTATCTGGGCTTTCCCAAGGGTCTCAGCGGGGCCGATCTGGCGCAGCGGGCCACCGCTCAGGCCAAGCGCCTGGGCGCTGAGATTCTGACCGCCCAGGAGGTGACGGGAGTGCGGATGGAGGATCCGTATCGCTTCGTTACATTGAGCGACGGAACCGAGCTGGGGTGCCGGGCTCTGGTGATCGCCACCGGTGTATCGGTCCGCACCCTGAACGTGCCTGGTATCGAAGCCCTGAATGGAGCCGGGGTGTATTACGGAGCGGCCTTGACCGAGGCGGCCAACTATCGGGACCAACAGGTATTTGTCGTTGGTGGAGCCAATTCGGCCGGACAGGGAGCCATGTTTTTCTCCCGATACGCGAGCAAAGTCAGCATGCTCGTGCGTAGCAGTGCGTTAGAAAAGGGCATGTCGCAATACCTGGTCGACCAAATCTATGACAATGAGAACATTGAGGTGCTGACGCGCACCGAGGTGGTCGAGGCTATAGGCAAGGATCGGCTCGAAGCCCTCAAGATAGTGAATAAGGATAGCGGTGAGTCTCAAACGCTGCCCGCCGCAGCCGTGTTCCTTTTTATTGGAGCGGCTCCGCATTCCGAGCTGGTGGCGGGGGTGGTGGAGCGAAACAAGGTGGGGTTCATACTGACCGGGCAGGATTTGATCCGCGACGGTCGCCGCCCCAAGAACTGGAAGCTGAAGCGAGACCCATTTGCATTGGAGACCAGCGTGCCGGGCATCTTTGCCGCTGGTGACATCCGGCAGGGCGCCGTCAGGCGGGTGGCTTCCGCCGTGGGGCAGGGCGCGATCGCCATCAGTCTGGTTCACCAATACTTGAAGACAGTATAGTATTACACTGTAAGGCAACTGCCGACGACTTGTAGTTGCGACTCACCTGCACTGAACCGCAGTGCGGTGCACGTGTTAGTCGCTCATTACACGGGAAAAACGACTGAAGTCGTTACCACGAGTCTATCACAACTTCCTGATACTGTAGTATTACATTGTGAGGCAAGTTTAAAAGAGCATGTGATTCTGAGCCAAAGGCGAAGGATCTCGTTCTTGAAAAACCTGAGTTTTGCTGTGCAAGAACGAGATCTTTCGCTGCGCTCAGGATGACGTCTTTGCAAAGAATCCGGCGTTGTCCTTGTGTTGCCCAGGCGTTCGTGTTATAATCGCATCGTCAGGTACCCAGGCGAGTGATTTAGCCCCAGGAGAAAGCGCGTTTGATCAGATGGCCCCAAGTATTCGCTCTCTTCGGCTGGAGAACCACGATTTCACCACGCGCCGACCGGTGATGGCAGCCCGATGTCGCTGGCATTGGGCTGTTTCTTTTTCTTAACGGGGATTGACGTCTTTGCAGCCAAGGAAACCGCTATGAGCCGGACCCGACCTTTATATAAGCTGCAGCAAGTGGACCTTGAACTCGAGAGCGTGTCTCGCCGGTTGCAGGAAATTGACGCCACGTTGGGCGAAAGCACCGAGCTAAAGCGAGCACGCAAGATGGCGGCCGATGCCGAAGCTCATCTTGTGAAGTGCCGGTCCGAGATGCAGAACTTGGACCTGGAAGTGGACGGTCTGAGCCAAAAGATCGAAACCAACGAAGGGCGCCTGTACAGCGGACGCGTCGCCAACCCCAAAGAACTGGCCAGTCTTGAGGAGGAAGCGGCCTCCCTCAAGCGCTGGCGAGAAAAGAAAGAAGAGGACTTGTTGGAGGCGATGGTCTCTTGCGAGGAAAACGAGGCGGCACTGGCGGACGCCCAGGCGATTCTGGCCCAGGTCAACGAGACGTGGCGCGCTGAGCAGGGAGACCTGGCCGACGAACAGACGAACCTCCAGGTGCGGCTGGAAGAGTTGAGGGAAGGGAGAGAGTCCCTGATCGCCGCAGTTGGACCCGATGATGTAACTATCTACGAACGCCTGCGCCCGCGTAAGGGAGGGCGCGCTGTAGCTGCCGTGAAGGATGGCATCTGTGAGGGGTGCCGTATGAATCCCCCGAGCAGCCAGGTGCAGCACGCCAGATCGGGCAGTGAGCTCGAGTTTTGTAACAATTGTGGTCGGGTTTTGCACGTCCTTTGATAAGCACGCGGAACAGGAGGCAAGGAATGGCAATCCGAAACGTGTCGCTCAATATCGACGAGAAGGTTTACCAGCAGGCACTGGCCAAGGCCGCAACCGAGGGCCGCACCCTGAGCCAGGTGCTGGTAACACTGCTGACCGAATGGGCGGGGCCCGTGCCGGAACCTGCTCCTGCACCCCTTGTCGCGCCAGCTCCACCTGCGCCAAGTGTCCCAACCGCTCCACCCACAGTGCCAACTCCGGGCGTTCGTACGCACGTGGTTAAGGCCGGCGATACGCTGGGGGCCATTGCTCGAGAGATGTACGGTAGCGCGGCCAAGTATACAATAATTGCCGAGGCCAACAACATCACCGACCCACGCCGCATCTGGGTGGGGCAGGTATTGACCATTCCGCCTTTGCCGGGTGAGGTCGAGGGGGGTGGCCCCTGTGACGCCACCCCCGACCCCGGTGGTCGCCCCGCCCCCCACCACGGCCCCTACCCTGGTTACGCCAACGCCCGAGGCTCCGCCGATCACTTGGGTGGGCTCACCCAACTTCAACCGGCGCCCCAACCGCAACGATATTCACGCGATCGTGATTCACTCCACGGCCAACAGCACATTGCAAGGGGTGATCAGTTGGTTCAACAACCCTCAGGCCCAGGTCAGTGCCCACTACACCATTGGCAAGGACGGGCGCATCGTCCAGCACGTGCGCGACCGCGACCGGGGCTGGCACGCCGGCAGGAGCGTTTGGAAGGGAGTGCCCAATGTCAACAACTACGGCCTGGGCATCGAGTTGGTCAACCTCAATGATGGGCAGGACCCCTACCCAGGAGAGCAGCATCAGGCCAACGTGCGACTCTGCGCGTTCCTGTGCCGCAAGCACCACATCAAGCCGGAAGATATTATGGGGCACCTGGACATTGCGGTGCCCAAAGGCCGCAAGACCGATCCGCGGGCCTACGACCTGGAACGGCTACGCCGCGACGTGGAGGCCGCTTT
>JAUVPY010000137.1 GCA_030598425.1 Anaerolineae bacterium | reverse complement strand
CTGGCGAAGCCCTACGTTTCGGGCGGACTCTCGATCAGATGTTTGACGCGCTGCAGAAACTTGGCCGCCGGAGCTCCATCCACCAGGCGGTGGTCGAAGGCCAGCGTCAGCGACATCACGGGCCGGATCTCGATTTGGTCGTTTACCACCACCGCCTTCTTGACGATGGCCCCAACACCCAAAATGGCACACTCAGGAACGTTTATGACGGGCATAAACTGTTCGATTTCCAGGTTGCCCAAATTGGTGATGGTAAAGGTGCCGCCTTCCAGGTCAGCCACTGTGCTCTTGCCTGAAGAAGCTCGCTCGGTTAGCGCCGCATACTCATCCTGGAGCGCAGTCACCTCTTTCTTGTCAACCTGACCCAGGACCGGCACCAGCAAGCCACGTTCCGCATCAACCGCGATCCCGATGTTGATATCGTCGATCTCCAGGATCGCCTGGTCATCAACAAGCTGGGCATTCATATACAGGAACTCCCGCAACGCAGCGGCCACCAGCTTCGCCAGAAGCACGTTATAGCTGACTTTTGTGCCCTCGGCCTCTAACCGGACCCGCCAGTCGATCAAAGCGGCCACATCGGCCTCAAGGGTAAGCCCGACCCGTGCCACCGATCTGGCGCTGCGGTTCATATGTTGCGCAATCAGGCGGCGCATCTTTGTCATCGGCTTCTTGGATCCCTGCATGCCAGGACCACCCTCGGCTTGCGCGGCCTTTTGGGCGGCCAGCACGTCCTCTCTCTT
The DNA here is from genome assembly GCA_030598425.1 of Anaerolineae bacterium. Classification (GTDB taxonomy): domain Bacteria; phylum Chloroflexota; class Anaerolineae; order 4572-78; family NAK82; genus JAUVPY01. Next base: position 6,089 of record JAUVPY010000137.1, on the reverse strand, counting down.
GATGCGCCGGCCGCGAGGCACGATCTTAGTTATGTCAACTCCAAGCTCCTCCGCCAGTTTTTTGGCCGACGGCGAGATATTGATGCGCCGAGGTTGTGCGCTCTTTTCTTTTTGGGCCTCGGGCGCAGCCGCCTCGGCCGCATCGACTTTGACCTCCACGTCGGCCGTTGGGGCTACACCTTCGGCAATCACGTCGGGAATTTCGCCCGGCACATCCTCGCCGGGCTCGACTATGACGGCCATCACCGCGTTGCAAGGAAGCGTCTCCCCCTCGTGCTTCAGGATGCGTGCCAGGACACCGCTTGCCGGGGCCTCCACCTCTTGCGTGGCTTTGTCGGTTTCGATGGCCAGGACGGCCTGGCCCGCTTCAACCTGCTCACCCTCCTTGACGAGCCACTCTACAATCGTCCCCTCGACCATATTCATCCCAAGCTTGGGCATCGCAAAAAACGTAGCCATAACCGGTCCCTTCTCCTCTAGCTTTGCCAGACTTCGGAAATCTGAGTCAATCCATCAACTCCAAGACTGCGTCTCTCACCCGCTCTTCATTCGGGATCACCATCGACTCGAGCGTCCTGTTGTAGGGCATGGGTACGTTCAGCCCGGCAACAATTACCGGTCTTTCGTCCAACTCTTCAAATGCCCGCTCCGTAACCTGAGAGACAATCTCCGCACCAATTCCGCTGCGCCGATTGGACTCGTGGGTCACCACCAGCCGGTGGGTCTTGGCCACCGATTCAATCACCGTGTCGTAGTCAATTGGGTAGACGGTGCGGGGGTCGATTACCTCACATTCGATGCCCATCTGGCTGAGTTCCTCAGCAGCCGCCAGGGCCCGGTGCACCATGATCGATACCGCCACGATGGTCACGTCGGAGCCTTCGCGCCGGACAACCGCTTCGCCAAAGGGGATGGCGTAGTCCTCTTCCGGCACCTCGCCCTGGATCTCGTAACCTCGTTTGTGTTCAAAGAAGAGCACCGGATCGTTGCTGCGGATGGCCGTCTTGAGCAGACCTTTGACGTCATACGGCGTAATGGGCAAAACGACCTGCAAGCCCGGGACGTGGCTAAACCAGGACTCAAAGGATTGGGAGTGCTGAGCCGCCTGACCACCGCCCGCTCCTACTGGGGCTCGAATGACCATCGGCACCTCGATCCTGCCGCCAAACATATACCTGATCTTGGCAATCTGGTTCACTAACTGGTCCATGCCAATGGTGATCCAATCCGAAAAGAGAATCTCACCTATCGGGCGCAGCCCCGTGGCAGCCGCCCCCAGACAGGCTCCGATAATGGCCGCCTCAGAGATGGGGGTGTCCCGCACCCTATCAGGGCCAAATTCTTCGTATAATCCTTTGGTGACCCCGAAAGGATTGCCACGAATGGCGACATCGCATCCCATAAGGATGACAGTTTCATCGCGCCGCATTTCCTCGAACAGCGCTTCGTTTAACGCCTGCTTGATGGTCATAACCCTGCTCATATGTCTTCACCTCGGCTCTGCAAGAATTCGGGGGAGTAAAGCCCTTCGTACAGCGTGTCTGGAGACGGCTCCGGGGCCTGCTTGGCATATTCAATCGCTTCCTCCACCGCCGTTTGGGCCTCCACGTAAATGTTTTCTACCTCTTCCTGGCTGGCGGTACCCGATTCGACCAGATAGTCGGCCATTCTGCGAACCGGATCCAGCTCCCCCCAGGGCTCATTGCTCGCCAAGTCCCGATAATGCTCATCGTCGGCCACGAAATGCCCGATGTAGCGGTAGAACTTGGCCTCGATCAGGGTTGGGCCTTCTCCGTTTCGCGCCCGATCGGCCGCTTCTTTGACAGCCGCGTACACGGAAAAGACATTGAACCCATCCACCGTAACACCGGGGATACCGTAGCCAATGGCTCGATCAGCGACCCTCGGATTCTTGGCCGCCTGACTGTAAGGGAAGCTGATGGCCCATTGGTTGTTCTCACACAGGAAAATGACCGGCAGGTCCCACGTCGAAGACAGGTTGATGGACTCATGCCAGATACCCTGGTTGGTCCCGCCGTCTCCGTGAAAACAGACGGTCACGAAATCCTTCTTCAGAACGCTCGCGGTCAACCCGGCGCCGACGGCGATCGGCATACCACTGCCCACGATGCCCGTTGCGCCCAGCATACCCTCGTCCACTGCCGCGATGTGCATGGAACCACCTTTGCCACGGCAATAACCGTCGTACTTGCCCATTAATTCGGCCATCATCTTCTTAAGATCGCCGCCCATAGCAATGGTGTGTCCGTGACCACGGTGGGTACTGGTGATGTAATCGCCATCGCGCAGCGCGGCACACGCCCCGACGCCGATCGCCTCGGCTCCCACGTACGAATGCGCCAGGCCGTAGATGAAGTTTTGCTTCCACAACTCCTTGACACGGGTATCAAAGACGCGGATTACGGCCATCTTCCTGTAGATCTCCAGTTGACCTTCGACGGAAAGTCCGGGAGGAGGTTCCATAGAAGCCAGAACTTCTTTTTTGAATTCCTCCAGGACCGCCTCGGACTCTTCCATAGTAATTGAACATGTTCTCATCATAAGGATTTACCTCCCAATTAAACTAAATGTGCTTCGAACTAAGCATCTGACATAGGAACTTATGGGAACTCGTGGGAACTGTACCCTATGCGATGGGTGGCTGCGCAGCTTCGACGAACGACAACCTGCACGCATGGAAACGTGCCCTACCAGCAGGTCAGCTTTTCATAGCTGACGCGTCAACTATGACGCGTCCTCTATAGTTCGATGACTTCTCCCGGTTTCATAACCGAAACCTTCGGGCTATACCCGCCCGATTCTGCCGCTTCTGTGGCGAGGCTGAGGAATTGCTTAACATCTTCATTCTCAGGGTCGGCATAATGACTGGCGATAACGTGATCTAGCCCCAACCACTGGCTGGCCAAAAGGGTCTCATACACGGTGAGTTCGCCACAGCGATAGCACTCCATATGTGGCAGCGAGCCCTCCGGCAGCGTGACGTGCATAAGGCCCACCGTCGGCTTGTAGAGTTCGCCCCACAGCTTCATATCATAGGTGATGGCTGTGTCGCCGGGGTGATAGATGCGCACGTCCGGCGCGGCTTCGAGGATAAAGCCCATCGCCGGCCCAGATAACAAGTCTCCATCGGGCGTGACCCCGAAGGACCAATGGTGGCTCTCAATGGGCCGCACGCCCACCCCGAGAACTTCCATCGCCATGCCCCAGATGGTCACCCGCATCAGGTCTGGGTCAATGTCGTGCAGCGTGGTTAAAGCGTGAACCACGTCTTTGGCACATATCACCGGGCACTTGTCGCGGCGGATGATCTCAGGCGCATCGCCTAAATGATCGTAGGCATTGTGGGTGAGAAGCAGCAAATCTACTTTGTCCAAATCTTTTGCCTTGATCGGGGAAACCGGGTTGTCATTCAAGTAGGGATCAATGACGACGTTTGTCCCGTCACTGATCGTTATTTTGTAAGCGGCGAAACCGAAGAACTGGATTTTGACTGTCATTTGATTCTCCCTTTCACATAGCGGGGCTATGCAGCTATGACATCACGATAAGCTCCGGGTCGAGCAACACCACGCGGGGCGGCGAGTCATCACCACCCAGACGCTGCATCAGAAACTCAACCGCCTTGCGCGCCATGCACTGCATATCTTGATTCACCAACGGCAATGGCGGCTCGATGAGAGTGTCCCAGGGGGAGACGAAGAAGCCACCGATGACGGCAACCTGGTCGCCAACACGCACGCCACGCGCTCTGAGTGCCTTCAAAACCCCGATGGTATGTGTCTGGTTGTTGCACATGATACCGTCAGGCAATCCGCAAGTGTCACTATACTCGAACAAGGCTGACATTCCCGTTTCACCGGCCGGGTCAGGGATCACCAGGATCATCTTCTCGTCCACGGGAAGGCCGTGCTGCCGCATCGCCTGGCGGTAACCCTCAACACGGTCCACCGCCGCCGATGCTTCGTGGCTGAAGGAAACGCAGACGATGTGGCGACAGCCCTGCTGGATAAGGTGTTCAGTCGCCTGCCGGCCGGCCTTGACGTTGTCCGTCATAACGGTGTCGGCCGGCACGCCGGGGATGTGGCGGTCTACAAAAACGACCGGCACGCCGTCGCTGATAAGTCGCAACACCTGATCACGAAGTCCCGGGAAGGATGGGGTATACAGCAAGCCAGCGATGGACTGGGACAGCATCACGTCCAGCACGCGGCTTTCGCGGTCGCCATCTTCGTGGCTGCTGGCCAATACCAGCGCATAATCGTGATCGGCCAGGCAGTCCTCGACTTCGTTAATCAAGTAGGCAAAGCCAGGGCTTAGTAGGGTTGGGATCAGCAGGCCCACCGTGCGGGTGCGGCCTGTCTTGAGGCTGCGGGCGATTGCGTGGGGCCGGTAACCGAGTTGCTCGACGGCATCCAAGACCCGTGCTCGGGTCTCCTCGGAAACCGGACGAGGTCCATCATTGATCACGTAGGATACAGTTGCGGCCGATACGCCCGCAAGTCTGGCAACGTCGTCACGTGTTGGCCGCTTTGCCATTATTCACGCCCTTGTTGCTAAGCAGGACACCGCAGGTGCACCTGCCCTGCGCTGAGGATCAAAGAGAAATTGGGAAAAGAGGAAATCTACTCGTGATGTCTACTCGTGTAGATCGATCATAACATACTATTTGCGCACTGTCAATAGGTCTACCTTAAAAAATGGGGGGGCGCGTCTGAAAAACGCGCGAAGTGCAACGCACTCTGCCCCTTGCGCTACGCTTCAGGGGTGCTTCACCCCGCGTTCGCGGGACTTCGCAAGGTGCGTTGCACTTCGGAGTTTAACGTCTGGCAGGCCGATCTAGCCGAGAAAAGGCTGTGGCCACTACTTGGAATTCTTGAGAACGATTGGCAGAAAGATGCCGACTCCCGGAGCTGGCTCTGGAGGAAACTCGCAAATCCCATCTGCGGGCACACTACCATCCGGACAGACCGGCGTCGGGTCATCGGGCGGGTTAGGAACGTTGCCGCCGATCACGCTGGCGGTGTTGATGATCGATTGTCCCTCGCTGCCGCGATTGATGGTCACGTCGATGTACAATGAGGCTGTGGCGTCGGGCGCCAGGCTGGGGATGCTCCAAACCAATGGATCCGCACAAACAGCAGGCGCATTGTCACCCCAGACATCCCGGCAGGTGACTTGATCGGGCAGATCATCGGTGACGATCACGTTATAGGCCGTGTACGTACCTGTGTTGGTGACCTGCAATGTGTAGCGAATCGTATCGCCGACCAGCACAGGCGGGCCATCCACATCCTCCGCCGTCTTGGACAGGGCCAGGGAGGTGCCAGGCACAGGTATGTTCGGACATACCCCGCCGACGGATGGACTGCCATCGGGACAAACCGGCGTCGGGTCGTCGGGCGGGTTGGGCACGTTATCACCTATCACGCTGGCGGTGTTGATGATTGATTCTCCCAAAGCCGCCTCATCAATGGTCACCGTGATGTACAGGGAGGCCGTGGCACCCTGAGCCAAACTGGGGATCGTCCACACCAGTGGATCAGCACAACCGCCAGGCGCGTTGTCTCCTGAAACCGCCTGGCAGGTCACCAAATCAGGCAGATCGTCGGTGACAACAACGTTGTAGGCGGTGAAAGTGCCGGTGTTGGTCACCTGCAATGTGTAGAGAATTGCATCGCCAATAGCCGTAGGCGGGCCGTTCAAGTCCTCTGCCGTCTTACTCAACGCCAATTCAGTGGGGAGAATCTCGACAGTGGTTGTGTCGGTAGCTGTTTTGTCAGAATAGGTGTGACCAGCCGCATTCATGTACGAGACGGTGGCTGTGTTTTCAAGGACTGTGCCGTCCGCCACATCAGACGCGACCCTGACCGGGATCGTAATGTCGAAGACGCCGCCTGGTGAGATAGTCACGTCATTCCAGACCAGGGTCTGGTCGTCGCCGCTGTCAGGGCCGGGTGTGACGCTGCCGGCCAGTGTTACGTCGGAGGTCAGCACGTCCGTGATGACCAACCCCGTGGCGGCGTTCGTGCCAGAGTTTGTGATACGCACCTCGTAAGTCAGCAACTCGT
>JAUVPY010000281.1 GCA_030598425.1 Anaerolineae bacterium | reverse complement strand
CGTACCGATGGCCGCCAGGTCCGTCTCCACAAGGGTTTCGATGCGGCGACGCTGGATCTTGACCACGACCTGTTCGCCGCTGAGCAGTCTGGCCTGGTGGACCTGGGCCAGCGAGGCGGCGGCTTCGGGCTCGGGTGCGAAGCGGTCGAACACCTGGTTCACGGGGCGGCCAAACTCCTCAGCGATGACGGCCAGCACATCGGCCAGGTCTTCAGGAGGAACCTCGTCTTGCAGATCCCCCAACTCGACCGTGACTTCGGGGGGCAATACGTCCACCCGGATGCTGAGAAACTGGCCCAGTTTTATCAGCACGCCTCCCAATTGCACCGCCAGGCGGCGGAAGCGACGCGCGATGCGACGCCAGCGGGTAATGGATGATTCCTGCGCCATACGTCTTAAACCGGGCACGCGCCTCAGGACCAGGTCCCACCATATAACAGAAAGAAAGGCACCGGCAAAGAAGAGCACGACGCGCAGGAAACGCAGTCGATCAAAGCGGACGGGTGTTCGGGGTGGAGCTTCGGCAGTCATAGTTCACCAGTGGTTGGAAAACAGTTTTGCATTTTTATCTGAGTATGGTATAATCCTTGGCAGCGTGGTGACCATAGCTCAATAGGCAGAGCATCTGGTTGTGGCCCAGAAGGTTGCGGGTTCAAGTCCCGTTGGTCACCCCTTCTTGCCCTCGTAGCTCAGTCGGCAGAGCAACCGCTTTGTAAGCGGTCGGTCGTCGGTTCGAGTCCGACCGAGGGCTTCACGCTCATCCGACTCCCACAAACCAAGGCCTCGCGATGATCATGGCGCGAGGCTTTTTCTTATCCTCGTCCGACGAGCATCAATTATACCACACACTTCGGATTGTCAAAGACTCGGCGACTGATCCGCCAGGGCAAACGCATTTGGCCGGGATCAAGTGCAACGCACCTGCTAATTAACGCCTTTTTTGTCTTTTCCAGGCAGCTTCTCCAGCGGCCATCGGATGTCTGTGACGTTGCAAGGTGCGTTGCACTTCAGGCGGTTAGAACATTTTGATCAGCGCGAACTTGCTTCCAGATGGTCAACTACCCTACGCTTCCCGGAAGATGAAAAGGTTACGACAAAATCCAATCCGCCTAAATAAATTTACACAAGACATTAAAATTATTTAACTTACTATTGATAAAATTAAGTTTGTGTGGTAATATTCTGGTGCCAGCTTGGAAGAGCCAAAGGAGAAGAACAATGTACTCTGTTATCGGACGGTGTCCAGTCTGTGAGCACAAACTAGAGGTGACCCGGTTGTACTGCCGCCACTGCGATACAGCGCTGGAGGGGCATTTTGCCCTGGGCCGATTCTACGAGCTGTCCCCAGAGCAACTCCAATTTGTGGAGACGTTTGTCCGCTGCCAGGGCAAGCTCAACCGGATGCAGGAGGATCTGAACCTCTCGTATCCCACGGTGCGCAACCGGCTGCACGACGTTATTCGAGCCCTGGGCTACGAGGTGGATGAAGAAGATGAAGCATCAGTCACAGCCGAGACACGACAGGAGGTGCTGGCTGCGCTGTCGTCTGGCGAAATCACTGCCGAGGAAGCGGCACGTCGTCTACGAGGTGTTTCGACCTGACGCCAGTCGAACGACTGTGCCCAAAATGCAGGACATACCGGTGGACCAGATGATCCTGGCCCTGGCGGAGATGGAGGAGGAGGGTCCCCTGGCCGTGGAAGTCAGCGAGGGGGGCGAGGAGGTTCAGGTCTACCTTGGTTGATGAGTACACGAGAAAGTTGATGCGTATTTCCTACTTCGTATTACGTCCCGTGTGACTCGCAACGGAATACGGAATACGAGATACGAAATACGGAATAGGCATCACGCTTTTTAGCTAAGAGGAGGATACCATGTCACTCAAAGAAGAACGTTTGCAGATCTTAAAGATGATCGAGGACGGCACCATCACGGCGGATGAGGGAGCCAAGCTGCTTGCTGCGTTGGAAGAAGGCGCAACGAAAAGCGAACAGATTAAATCCGGCGGACAGGCTCGCTGGATGCGTATCCGTGTCACCGATCTGAACACCGGGCGTGCCAAGGTAAACGTCAATCTGCCGATGGGCTTGGTGAGCGTCGGCATGAAGGTGGGCGCCCGCTTCGCCCCAGAGATGGAAGACATAGACTTGGACGAGATTTTCCAGGCCATCAAAGACGGGGCACAGGGCCAGATTGTTGAGGTGGAAGACGAGGAAGATAACGAGCGGGTTCAGATCTACATCGAATAAGCTCGCCACCAAGTTCATTCGGTGGCGCTGTAGCGCAGCGCCTTATACAATGTCTCCTTCCAGCGCTCCACATCAATCGCCCAGCACACTTCGACGTTGGGCGATTCTTGATTCGCAGGCTTCCAGGTCTTGATGTTCGGTCCGGTGTTGACGACACCTCGCTCGTCGACGACCGTCATGCCACGCGTCAACTGGCTGTCACACTCCACCTCGACGTAGTGCCAGGCGCTGCGAGTGCAGATGGCCGGGTCCAGCGCGACGGACATGGTCACAGGATCAGGCAGGCCCAGACCGGGGTCGCTCAACCATTCCCGGCTGGCCTCCAAGGCGCTTTGATTGCAGTCCAGGCTGAAGTGAGCGTAAGGGGTGTCGAACCCTCGCATCATAGCCATCTCGGCATTGTCCAGGTTGGCCCGGCCCCGACAGTGCTCCCAGCCGACCATCATGATCTTCATCCCCGAGTGGAAGAGAATCCGGGCGGCCTCCGGGTCACACCAGATATTGTACTCAGCGGCGGGGGTGATGTTGCCCACCGCGCAGGCCGCACCGCCCATCACGTAGCAATCTTTCACCCACTCGGCCAACGCCGGTTCGCGCAGCAGGGCGGTGCCGACGTTGCTCAATGGCCCCAACGTAACCAGGGTGATCTCGCCGGGCGCAGCGCGGAACGTCTCAATGATGGCTTCGACGGCGTGCTTGGCCTCCGGGCCGCGCCCCGCCTTATAATTCATGCCGCCCATTCCGTCGGGGCCGTGGAAGAATTGAGCGTGATGCGGCTCACGCAGCAGCGGGCGGGCCAACCCCTGATAAACGGGTACGTCGCTGCCGCACAACTCGGCCGTGTACAGAGCATTATTGGTCCCTTGCTCCAGGGGCACGTTGCCAGCCACCACGCTGATGCCATCCACGCGACCATCGGGCCAGCGTAAGGCCATCAAAATGGCGACAGCGTCGTCTGAGGCGGTGTCTGTGTCAATCCAGAATCGGCGCATCGGCTAATCCCTACTTCCTCATCGTTTCCTCATTGGCTTCGAGGATAGTGTAGCTGGAGGTGATCGGCGCGCCGGGGCGCAAGTTGGCAATGGCCGGGCAATACTTCGTCTCCGATAGCTCGATAGCCCGCGCCACCCGGTCTTCAGACAGGCCATAGCCGATAACGGTGTATTCTATGTGGATGCTCAGGTATTTCTTGGGATGCTCTGTCGCCCGCTCGCCGGTCACGTGCACCTTGAGACCGGTGGGTTTCTGCCGCATTGTGCGCAAGATGGAGATCACGTCCATCGCGCTGCAGCCGGCCAGGCCGGCCGCCAGCAACTCAAAGGGACGGGGGCCGGTGTCGTGGCCCCCTACGTCGGGCACGCTATCTATGGTGAATGAATGGCCGCTGCCCGTTTCTGCTACAAATTGCATGCCGTCTACCAGGGTTACGGTTGCTTCGGTCATTGGGTATCTCCTGTGGATTGGTAGGATAAGAAGTAAAACGTGATGCGTGACGAGTGACGAGTGATGCGTAGCGCTTACTGCGTATTTCGTACTGCGTACTGCGTGCCACGAAAAACGGGTCACGGGTCACGGATCACGCATCACGCGTCACGCATCATGTGCTTAGCGCCACGGCAATGCCCGACGCCACGCGAGCGTTGTTCAACAGCAGCGCCACGTTGGCCCGCAGGCTGGCCTCACCCGTCAACTCGGCGACGCGGGCCAGCAAAAAGGGCGTGACCTCTTTGCCGGTGACGCCTTGCGCCTCAGCCTCAGCCAGGGCGTGGAGGATAGCACCCTCAGCCTCACTGGCTGGCAGTTCATCCTCCGGGCGGATGGGGACGGCCACCAGGGCACCGCCCGGCAGCTCAAGAGCATCACGGGCGCGCACGATGGCGGCGGCAGCTTCCGGCGTGTCACACCGGGCGTCTATCGGCAGGCCAGACGACCGGCTGTAAAAGGCGGGGAACTCGTCGGTGCCGTAGCCGATCACGGGCACGCCCTGGGTCTCCAGAACTTCCAGCGTGAGCGGCAGGTCGAGGATGGCCTTGGCCCCGGCGCAGACGACCGTCACCGGCGTGCGGCCCAGCTCGAGGAGGTCGGCGCTCACGTCGAAGAGATGGCCCCGATGCACTCCGCCGATCCCACCGGTGGCAAAGACCCGGATCCCGGCCATATGGGCGGCCATCATAGTGCCGGCGACGGTGGTGGCGCCGTCCTCACCGCGCCCCACCACGATGGGCAGATCGCGCCGGCTGCATTTGCGGACGTTCTCTGCTCCGGCCAGGTAGTCCAATTGCTCGTCGGTCAGACCCACCGTAATCTGCCCGCCCAGGATGGCGATGGTGGCCGGGACCGCGCCCGCTTCGCGGACGGCAGCCTCGAGTGCCTGCGCCACCTCGAGATTCTTGGGGCGCGGCAGGCCATGGGTGATGAGGGTGCTCTCCAGGGCGACCACCGGTCGTCCTGCGTCGAGAGTGGATCGGACTTCGGGATGGATTACCAGTTGAGCGTACCTCCTCATTTGGCACAGGAATCAGGCGTCAGGGAATCAGGGTGTTCGACT
>JAUVPY010000433.1 GCA_030598425.1 Anaerolineae bacterium | reverse complement strand
TGATCTCCGGCATTCCCTTCGACGGGCCAGTGGGCGCCATTCGGGTTGGTCTTATTGACGATCAACTCGTCATCAACCCCACAGCCAGCGAGATGGAGGGTAGCGCGCTGGATTTGCGCGTGGCCGGGACCGAAGACGCCATCCTGATGGTCGAAGCTGGTGCCAATGAAGTAACGGAAGCCAGGATGCTCGAGGCGCTGCGGGTGGCCCACGAGGCTATGCAGGACTTCATCCGCGTGCAGCACGAGATGGTTGCTCAGGTCGGCAAACCGTCCAAGGAATACGAGCTGGCTGGGGTACCCGAAGAGACGCGAGCTGCCGCTTCGAGCTGGTTGCAAGGCCGCATTCTCCCAATGTTGGAAGAAGCCAATCAGACCAAGGAAGGGCTTGATACGGCGCTCAACGCTCTGCGTGATGAGCTCGTCGAAAGCTTCGCAGAGGACGAAAGTGTCGATTCTAAAGGTGCAGTCAAGGTCTTGGATGAGGAACTCAAGAGCGCCATACGGCAGCGTATCCTCGACCAAGGTGTTCGACCCGACGGCCGGGATCCTGCTACGGTCCGGCCTGTCTGGTGCGAAGTGGGCCTGTCACCCCGCACCCACGGCACCGGGCTCTTCAACCGAGGTGAAACACAGGTGCTGACCATCACCACGCTGGGCACCCCACGCGAGGAGCAAACTCTCGACACATTGGGCCCTGACGATACCAAGCGCTACATGCATCATTACAACTTCCCGCCGTATTCCACAGGCGAAGCTGGGTTTATGCGCGGTCCCAAGCGGCGCGAGATCGGGCACGGTGCGCTGGCCGAACGGGCGCTCCTGCCCATGATCCCCGAAGAAGATGAGTTTCCGTACACTTTGCGATTGGTGTCCGAAGTTCTGTCGTCCAATGGCTCCACATCAATGGCCAGCACGTGCGCCAGCACGCTGTCGTTGATGGACGCCGGCGTTCCTATCAAATCGCCGGTCAGTGGCGTGGCGATGGGGTTGGTCACAGAGGGAGACCGCCACGTGATCCTGACCGATATCCAGGGCATCGAGGACGCACTGGGCGATATGGATTTTAAAGTGGCCGGCACTCGCAAGGGCATCACCGCCCTGCAAATGGACATCAAAACCCGCGGGTTAAGATACGAAATATTGGAACAGGCTCTGGCTCAGGCTCACGAAGGCCGGATCCATATCCTGGACAAGATGCTGGAAACGATCGGCGAGGCCCGTTCCGACCTCTCGCCCTACGCACCACGTATCATCACCGTCCAGATCGATCCCGAGAAGATTGGCAAGATCATCGGCCCTGGTGGCAAAACGATCCGTACCATCCAGGAGGAAACGGGTGTTCGGATTGACATTGAGGAAGACGGCACCGTCTTCATCGCCTCGAGCGATGGCGAAGGCAGCGCGCGCGCCGTCCAGATGGTTGAGGCGTTGACAGAAGAGGCTGAAATTGGTAAAATCTATACGGGCAAGGTCGTTCGCACCACTGATTTCGGTGCGTTTATAGAGATCTTGCCCGGCACCGATGGTATGGTTCACATCAGCCAGTTGGCTGACTATCGCGTGCCGAGCGTGGAAGACGTAGTGCGTGTGGGAGACGAGGTCATGGTAATGGTCATCGACATTGACAGGGAGGGCAAGATCCGTCTCTCGCGCCAGGCCGTGCTGGAAGGTTGGACGGCTGAGCAGGCGCGCGAACAGGACAAACGCCGCCCCAGTGGTGGTCGGGGGGGGCGTGACCGTGGCGGGCGTAACCGCTCTCGCCGGTAAGACGCGGTCCGAAAAGCGCCTGAGAAACCAGGTTTTTACGGAACACTTGCGCCTGCGCGCCCGTGCTGTCGCCCGTGCTTGTCGCAGGACAAGTGTAGGACAGTGCAGTGCAGGTGAAACCTGGTTTCTAAATCTACTATAATCCGACTATTCAAGCAGTCTCTAAGGGTATGCGGCACAAGGAGATGCTATGCAGGACCCTTCTCACAATTCACAGGGCGAGTTGTCAGACGGGCACGTCTCGCCAGGACGGCACATCCTGAGGGTTCTGCGCGAAATTCTAGAGACGATGATCCCGGCCGTGATCATCGCTCTGCTCATCAACCTGTTGCTGGCGCAGGCCACGCGGGTATACGGCCAGAGTATGGAGCCCAATCTGCACACCGACCAGCGTTTGGTCGTGGAGAAGGTCTCCTACAATCGCTGGTGGCCCGTCGGCGGCCCGCAGCGTGGTGACGTGGTAGTGTTCCGGGTTGATCCAAACTCCGATCTGCTTATCAAGCGCGTCATTGGCTTGCCAGGCGACCGGGTGGAGATACGGTCCGGTCAGGTCAGCATCAATGGTGAACCCCTTGATGAGCCTTATATTTCCGGCCCCACCTACGGCGATTACGGCCCGGTTGACGTGCCGCCGCTGCACCTTCTTGTTCTAGGAGATAATCGGGGTTTCTCTAACGACTCGCGTGCCTTTGGTCCCCTTCCACTTGACAGTGTGACAGGCCGTGCCTGGTTTTCATATTGGCCTCCCGATCAATGGGGTCTGGTGCAATAGCTGGTCTGGGCGAGGACATTGAGGCCATCTTTTTTGACCTGGATGGCACGCTTATGGACACCGATGACCAGGCCGTGGCGTCCCTGGCCCGTTACCTGACCCCTCTTTCAGTTTTCTTCTCCATCAATCCGACCTCGTTGGCCCGCCGGCTTGTCATGTGGGCCGAGACACCAGGCAACGCGCTGATGACTTTCTTCGACGCGATCGGCTTGGATGACAATGTCTTTGCTATCGGTGACACGTTGCGCCGGTGGCGGGGACTGTATGCCCCCCCTGACCTTCCCCTGATCCCTGGCACCGATGCCACGCTCCACGAATTGTCAGGCCGCTATCGGATGGCAATCGTCACTACTCGGGGGCGGCGCGACGCAGAGGCCTTTCTGGCCCAGCACAGCCTGGCTCACCTTTTCGAATTGGTCGTCACTCGCGAAAGCACCCATCGTCTCAAGCCTCATCCTGAGCCCATTCGCTTTGCTGCCGAGAAATTAGGGGTGTCTCCGCGTCGCTGCGCTTTGGTTGGCGATACCGCCGCCGACGTCCGCTCGGCGCGGGCGGCGGGTGCCTGGGCGGTGGCAATCTTAAGCGGCTTCGGCGAACGGGACGAATTAGAGCGGGCCGGGGCGCACCTGGTGCTGGAAAGCGTCACCCAAATGGAAGAAACGGGGATAAATGTACCACTAGACAACTTGCCATAAAGTGTGGTATAATAGACATAGACCAAGCTAAGCATGAAATGGAGTGTGGCTTATGTCGCGCCAACAAGTGATTGCCTTGGTAATTCTGGGTGTGGTGGTCATCACCGTATATACCCTGGGCATCGTGA
>JAUVPY010000012.1 GCA_030598425.1 Anaerolineae bacterium | reverse complement strand
TGGCACCTGCAAGTCAGCCACAGCCACCAGGTCGTTAAACTCAGCCAGCGAAGACAAGTCCACCTCTAGGGCGGAAGGCAAGTCAGCGGGCAAACACTGCACCTCAACTGTGTTTAACCCATAAACGAGAATCCCACCTTGCTCCACGGCTGGCGCTTTGCCCGTGAGCACCAGCGGGACTTCGGCCGTAATCCTTTCAGTCATTACCACACGGTAGAAGTCTATGTGGAGGATGTTGTGGCGAATGATATCTCGTTGAATCTCGCGGGCCAGCGTCAATATCGGCTTCTTCTTTCCAATCTGCAACTCAATGAGCGTATTGCCGCCAGCCTGGGCCAGCACCTTCTGCAACGACTTGCCCTCAACTTGGATCGGCGTGGACTCAACTTGGCTTCCGTACACGACCCCTGGCACGTAGCCCTGGGCCCGTAGCTCCTTCACGTGCCTGCCAGTGAGAGTGCGGGGCTCCGCTTTTAATTCTATCTGTTCCATGATTACAAATTGCTCCTCATTAAGTTATGTCATATATAAGGAGCGTCATGTGACTCGAGACGCCCCTGGCACTATCGGCTTAATCAGTATCAATAGGGTATTCTAATTAACTTCGCAAATTCCGTCAAATTCGGGGTAAGTGTAAAGCGACTAGCAAATGAGGGTGCCGATATCTCCGTCACTTCCAGATAGAGCTGAATTGACGTGACCAGAAATCTCTCCAGAGACGATGTGGACCTGCAATGGAGGCTGAGCCAACGCCAAGTGATACATATCACGTACCTTGCTGAACATACCGCCGGTCACATCCGTACCGTGCGAACCGCCCAGAGTAATTTCAACCTCTCCCCAATTATCCTGTGTGATCTCCTCGTAACGCGTAGCCTCGGAATTGGTCAGAGGGTCGCCGTCGTAAACACCATCCACGATCCCGGCTAAGATGATTCGGGTCGGTTGCAACTCGCGAGCGATGTTATCAAAAATCTGCTCCGTGGAGATAATGGCGAAACCCTGAACGGCGTCGACCGCTACATCACCATAGACCAAAGGGACCAAATCCGCCTCGAGTGCCTGCTTCATTGGGTGGGTATCAAAATACATCAGCTGTCCTCTACGGCAGCGAGCCGAGGCGGACGGCTGGTAACTGACAACTGGCACATTTTCTTCCAGCAGCAACTCGGCAACCAATCGGTTAAGACGTGCAGCGGCCGCAGCAGTTTCCGCGAAGCCGCGCCAACTCTCCTGACGATGGGCCTCGTCTGTATCAACAACCCCCTCATGGGTCCGATATTTCTGAGCCACAACGTGGCCAAAAGAGCCTGAGCCGTGCCCCAGAACAAGCCGGAGATCAGGTTGATCTTCAAGGGCCTCTCGTATCTCCCGTCCCAGGCGGCGGATCGTATCTTCACGAGCAGCAAAAGGCTGACTCTTGTCCGTAATGACAGAGCCGCCAAGCTTCAACAAGACAAGTTCAGACACGATTCTCTCCGATCAAGAACAGCCAGCAGCCTTAATGAAGCCCTACGACTTGGGGAAAAGCTCCTGACTGCTCCCCCCTGTCTACTGATTACCGTCGACTATTCCCAATATGTACCGATGATGCGCCCACACAAGTTTTAGCTGCCAGGGTATGGACGCACGGTCAAGCCAAGCGTACTTGATGACTCGGTCGTACAAATCCGGCTCTTGGTCTAAGTAATACGCCATCGTACTCCAGGACCATTCGTCGCCCGAAAACTGAGCCTCCAATCTCCTGCTATTGATGCCTAAACGTCTGAGCACTTCAGCAGCGGGCATCACAGTATCAGGCCAAGGGGGAACATCGAGCACACCTTGGTCAACGAAACGCACGCCCACTCCCCGCAACACACCCTTGATACGACCCATCTGTACCCATCGTTCATCGACGGTATCAAAAAAGTCGCGGTCAATCAGATATTTGCGCAACAAATAGCCCACCTGAAGGCTGTTGGGCATCGCCACAAAGACCAACCTGCGGCTAACACGGGCCAATTCACGCAAAAGGGTCTCAGCGTCAGGCAAGTACCATAGCCCAGCCCACTCCCAGGCCAGATCAAAGGAGTTGTCTTCAAAGGGAAGATGCGCGAAGTCTTGGTGGAGCACAAAGTGAGCAGGTAGTTCTAACTCGCGCCAGATGCGGGCGACACCATTGAGACGCTCTTCCACGCAATCCACTAGAGTCACGTCACAGCCACGCTGTGCCAGTTGTACGCTGTTGATACCGCTGACACCAGCCATGCCGTAAAGGGGCGCTTCCAGCACAGTGCGGATGCCATATTCATCCACCAACTGCTCCAGGTAGTCATTGAGGACGAATCGCTCGTAGACGACGCCCAGGCCTTCGTTGTAATCAGTTAGATACTTCTTCCAAACGGGTTCGGTCATGGTTCACACCGCATTCTACCCTGCACCGCAAGGACGTGCAAGTACCCACAGGAGCCAGCTTACGGCTCCATTCCCCCATCGCCCGAAACAAACTGCTCAATCTCCCAGCGGTTTGGGAGGGTTGACCGCTGTGCCCTCTGGCACCAGTGACGTAGCCCCCAATACAGGTCGACCGCTGCGCTCATAGAAAGCCTCAAGAATGTCCTCTTCCAGGCCGCGTGCCTCGTAAAGCTGCCGGAAGTCTGCACCCCGATCGAAAATGATCTCATCCGGTGCGCGCCACAAATATATACCAGTCGGTTCGTCCTCGATGAATTGTTCCAATCTTGCGGCAAAGTCCGCGTCAGTCTCCCAATCATAGCCAAACGCCTCGACAGGCGTTACTTCTCCTAGCGTGAGAAAGGCCGATGGGGCAGTGATTCCCCAATCCATAGCGACTACTGGCGCTCCACGGCGCTCGTCAGCAACTAGCCAACGTGCCAGATTCTCGACAGCGTCCGAGTGGGCTCCCAAGCCACCACTGATAGACAGAGCTTGGTGATAGCGCACGTCAACGGCTACATCAAGAAGCCACGAAGCGCCGACGGCTATCGACGCCAAGATCAAGACCAAGTTGGCGCCGCTCAGTGTCACGCGGAATTCACGGCGATGAATCAACAAACCGATGGCAGCAGCAACAGCCAGCGCGGGCCACGGAACCAGGATGGCGAAATGCGTCACCCACAGTGCCGACACGGTAGCACAACTTGCAACTATCACCCCGCCGACGACCAAGAAGGGGAATAATGCGCGTCGGGCTTCGTCCCGGGATCTGCCGATCACCAGTACCGCCAGCGTAACACCCAAGGCTGCCAGAAATATGAAAAGACTTAACCGATTTGCGTACGTGCCCCCCAGATACCAGAAATGCCCCCCACTTAGCACCGCGGCAAATTGCCTCAGTCGCTCCAACAAATTCGGAAAAAAGGCCAAATTACTCGTTCCGTAATATGATGTGGTGAGATTGTCGCCAACACTTCGAAGAGTGCCGCCCGTCTGTAGATTGTAGACCAAAAGCGGCGCGCAGCCCAGCACTAAGGCCAGTAATGACCAACCAAGCGGTGCCTTCAGCAGCCGCCTGCTAAATCTCCGCCAACGGTGTAGGTTCAGCAAAACGACGGCCAAACCCAGCGCAACGATGAGCCATAAGAAGAGAAACTTCGCATATAGGCCCAATCCAATCAGAAATGCGCCAGCTATGGCATAGCGCCGGGACCCAGTCCGCCACCAATACAACCACATCAATGCCACCCCTAGCCCGATTGCCGCCGTCACAGAGGTGACAAACACACCCTGCCGACTCCAGAAGACAAATGTGGGGTTTACCGCCAGCAACAGCACCGCCAGGGCAGCAACCAAGGGACCATAAAGCAGATCCGCCAGCCAGAGAGTCAGCAGGAGAGTTAGCAAGCCAATGATGATTGCCATTATTCGTAGACTGATGGGATTGATACCCAACAGGAGGAAAAACGGGATGGCAGCGTAAGTGTTGATGGCACCTATGTAATCCTGCGTCATCAGTGGGAACAAACGCCCGCCAAGCTGGATGCCATTATCACGAAAACTGGTCACCGGCTGGTTGAGCAGCAACTGCATTGCTGGCACTGCCTCAAAAGCCTCGTCATAGTGTAGGCCAGGGAGAGCAAGCTGGTAGGCAGCCATTCCTGTGAAGAGGATTAGGGCAACAGCGGAGATGATTCGTTCTCGGCTCATACTACGAGCTAATCTTGCGCCAGCAATGCAACATCAGCAATGCGGACCTGGTAAATCCAGCCAGATGCGTAAATGCGGATATACCTTATGTATACCGGTTTCGTTGTTCCAAGGCTGTCCAAGAGATTGACTGACTCGTAGGGATACCAAAGGATACGAGCGATCCGCTCGCTGGAATTGTCTGGTGTGTCAGACATGAGCCAATTTTCTGGCGGCGGTGTAAAGAAGAAGCCGTGATACCAATCCCGGTCATTTCCGTTGGCATCTTTGTAGGCCAGGTGGATCATAACGGGGAATTCAGAACCCAGCGTTCCACCCCCGGGCAGACTCTGTCGCTCCAGGCCTACGTCTAGCTGAATGCGCAGTGATTCGAAGTCCTGCACACTCTTGTTTACATCTTGAATGATGCCGACTTCGCTGTGGAGATTGTCCTGGCCCTGGCTGCGAAACTCTAGAGCCTGGCGGTTACCGACATCCAGAATCTCCAGACTGGTAGTGACCACTCCTGAGGATGGCTCAACTTGGTAGGCTTCCCACACGCCCTCCAATGGCGCAGAGAAGTCGTGATTAATGAGCAGATTCTGCTCTGCAGGTAGCGGAGGTGACGGGGATTCACCAGGATGGACCATTGCACGTTCACCTGCCGACAAGCGTACTACCTCGTCGGCGGCGACAAGCTGTGCCTGTCCCTGGCGAGCTGTCACCTGGGTGCCCTCGTCGTTTACCTCGATAGAGTAGCTTCCTTCGCCGAGACCGATGGACGCCTCTGGAGACCGGACTTCAAACGACAGATCAGACTGACTTGTTGACGCAACCCGTACGCGCCCATGTTCCAGCTCAACGGATATGGTATCGGGACGACGTCCCATGTCAAAGCGTGGCGTGCGGGCCTGATCAACTCGCACGCTCGTCTCGCCATAGAGAGTGAGGGTACTATCATTAAAAAATGTCAGAATAGCCTGGGAGGTGCTATCGGTAGCAATGCGCGTCGCCTCCTCAACATCGATGGTGCTGCCATCGGTGACAGGAACAGGGAGGTTTGCCTTACGCATCTCGGCCAACACCGTCCCGCGCACCGACGTCACTGCCGTTGGTTCGGCATTCATCGCATTGAGAAGATACCAACGAACACCAACGGGGATGGCAACAGCCAACACGCAGAACGTGGTGAAGGCCAGCAATAGCACGGTCCAGGCTAGTCGCTCTGGATTATTGTGCATTTTTACTAAGGGGTGAAACGAAAACCTCAGACACTGGTAGTGCCCCTCCACTTTTTCTCCCGCAGACCCCTTTGGGGGTATGAATCCATTGCGGGGAATGGCCCAGATCTGACGCTCAATGAGATTTTGCGTCCCATCCTGCATAGCGTGGCGGGGTACGGCTTGATTATACCATCGGGCCTACGATGAGCAAAATCAAAGCAGGTCAGACGAAAATGAGGATACATCTTGACAAAATTGATCTTAATAAGTATGATGTAGCTATCTGCGATCCCACCTCGGTGCGTACAATCTCTGCCGAGGGTTCATTTATATTCAAAGGAGGTTACGATGATCTACAAGGCTGTTGAAGCGTTGGACAAGGTTTTTGGCTTGGAGCGAGCCAAAGCACACTGTGATGTACCGTGTGGAATTTACGATCCCATCACTGCTCAGATTGCTGCCCTAACCGTCGTCAGGATGATTGACCTGATGAATGACCTGGGGGCTGGCCAGCAGGACCTGGCGTCCCAGAATAGCCAGTCCAGGTACGTGGCGGTTAAGGAGGAGCACGCTGAGAACGTTAAGCACGAGATCCGGGTCATATGGGGCGATTACATCAAGGCCAACCACGTGGAGGAGCATCCCGAGTGGCCCCGGCTGACACACGATATCATGCAACTGGGATCCAAATGCAGGCAGACCGTAGACCGAGAGACCGCCGTAGCACTAGTCGACGCCGTAAACCAGTTTGCAGAGATCTTCTGGAAGACCAAGGGTGTTGCCACCAAACGTGCCAAGGCTCCCTACGCGCCAGCGCTGGAATTGGTTTATCCTGACCTGTAATGCTCAGATTTCTTAGGGTGACAGGCGATAGCCTGTTGCCTGTGTATCAAGATGGGGATTTTGTGTTGGTGTCCAAAATCCCCTATCTTTTCTCCACGTCCAAGCAAGGGGACATTATCGCCTTTCGACACGAGGCGTATGGCACGATGATCAAGCAAGTGCAGGCCGTTTCGTCGGACAAAGACGAGATCCACGTGACCGGAACTCATGAGAACAGCATCGACAGCAGGCAG
The DNA here is from genome assembly GCA_030598425.1 of Anaerolineae bacterium. Taxonomy (GTDB): domain Bacteria; phylum Chloroflexota; class Anaerolineae; order 4572-78; family NAK82; genus JAUVPY01. The sequence goes on along the minus strand of JAUVPY010000012.1, from coordinate 9,286 downwards.
TTCGGCCCTATCACTAAGGGGGATGTGCTGGGCAAGGTGATCTGGCACGTAAGAAAGCCAGCATAGGCATTCCCCAATCAAATCGGGTATCGGCCAGCAATGACCTGTCGATCAGAGATTCGCCCATCAAAACAGTGGCATTTCTAGCATATGAATTGGTCATCTTGCCACCTGCAATATCGGCTCCAACAGTATGGCGTCGTCGGGCACGTCTCCGTTCTTACCCTTCACCTCCAGGCGTCGCCCTGTGTCCAGTTCGTACATTCCGACTGCTATCCGATACCCTCCAGGCGGCAGATTGGGAGCAAGCATCAGAACCGTTTGGTCCAATACGATTCGGCCAGGCAACCACTTAGAAGTGGGGTATCGGCCGTTGACTGGTGGGCTGTCGTGTTGGCCTCGCACTTGCCCTGCCTCATCCAACAGTTGGACAAAGACCGTGTAATCCCCTGCAACTGGTTCAAGCGCTTGCCAATGAAGAGTCACGGTTATGGTCTGGCCTGGCTGTATGCGGCCGCCCGCTGCTGACGCGGTCTCAATAGTATGCCCTACCAACTCAATGCCCTCGCCCAGAAAGTAGCTTTGCCCGCTCTGCGTCTTAGATCGGAATGGTGCCTGAGCCGGTAGAACATGTACCTGCTGGAGAAAGATGGTATCTTCACCCTGGCTTTCCCCCTGCCTCGGCAAGATGGACAACCGTCGCCCTGTCTCCCGGTCGTATAACCCTGCCCTCAGCGCATAAGCAATTGGGGGCATCTCATTTGGTAGCTCCAGGCGGTGCTCATCGCGTACATAGAGCTCCGATTGCCACTGGGTTGACGGCATGTCGATCTGCGCCTGGGGGTCGCCTGGCTGATAGTTGTCAGCCGTGGCAAATGTAGTGTTTTCGGGTGGTGCGTCCAAGTGAATGAAGCTAATGTAGTTTCCGCTAAGCGGCCCAGTCGCCTGCCAGTAGAGACGCACGTGTAGCAATTCACCACTGCGCATCACCTCGTTACCCACCAAGTCATATCCCAGGAACAACACATTGTCATCCATCGAAACATACATCGGGTGTTCGGCATCGACGACCCGGTCAGGCGGCGATTCCCGTCGGAACCAAGTCGTGTGAGGGTCAATGAAACCGACTTTTCCGAAGAAAAGGACTGCGATCAGCACCCCTAACGGCCAGGCCTGTCCCCACGTTAGGCCCATCGGTCCGCCATCGACTCCAGGCTCATCCATTTCAGTTTCTTCGCCCTGTACTGGTCGGCGAAACAGGCGACTAGCCAGCCAGCCGGCTATTGCGACCAGCCCTAACACTGATATCACATCCGCTACCAAGCGGAAGGGTGTTTCTCCAAATCGGAGCAGCAGCTCATGATCGCCGGCCGGAACATCCACCGCCATCAGCCCACGTGGAGAGGTCACACGAATAGGAACCGGCTTCCCATCTAGAAAGGCTCGCCAGCCGGGGAAATAGAACGTGAGGAACCTAGCACGGAAGTTATCCTCACTGCTGAATTGGTAACGATCTTCAACGCTGCTACGGCCAAGCGCCGTTGCCTGTACGCCAGAGGACAAAGCCAACCGGTCGAGTTTCTCGATCGCCTCTCCCTCACGAAGCGGGTTGACCAATGGCGAGGAAGTAGGAATCTCTTTCGCCCATTTGGGCAAGTACTCGGCCAGCCCAGTCGTGCCCAGATTCTGTGTATTAACCTCGTAGCCGATGTAATCGCTTAACGTAGGGGTGCCCCAACGTTGAAAAGGCTTGGTCGGGTAGAAATACACAGCGACGCCAAGGATCAGCCCAAGTATGGACGCGGCCAAGGCAAGATCGGCCAGCCGAGATCGCCCCCCCCACAATTCAGCGCCCCACTCCCACAGTCGTATGCTCCCACCCGCCAGAAATGCTGCGGCCAGGTTAGCTATGCCCATCAGTCGCCAGGGGAACTCAGCGTAAGCCAGTAAGGGCAACGTCTCCCACAGAAATGCAGCGGGGCGCAACATCATAATGGAAGCCCCGAACAACATCACCAGGAAAAAGCTCAGGTGCCGCACTTCCCGCCACAGTCCCTCTCGCCCGGCACAGTGAGAAGTCGATAAGACAAGACATAGCGAGACTATCAATAAGTAAACAACCCCCAGAACAGCCAGCACGACGATCACGATCCCCAAGCTAAAGGGCACATAAGGATTATCGGCTCGTCCGTCCAGGGCGATGGGCACGTCCAGCAGATCCCTGAGGCTAATAAGGCGCAAACGGAAATCGCTACGTGTTAGATAATAATCTTCCTGCGCAAAGGTGTATTGCAAATCATACAAAGCTGGAGCCCAGAAAAAGGCCGTTAGTACCAACCCCAGGGCCAATGCCGTGACCGGTCGCCAGAGACCCTTTAGTGACCTCGCTTTGCTGCCTTCGTTTGGAGAGAGGCGCCGTGGACCTGAACCCTGCTCCGAGGGGGTTGCCGCACTTGCCCCGGCGGGCAGTGCCAGGGAATCCCCGGTTTTGCCTGGATCGCCAAATCCGGGTTGAGAAGAATCGGGTCTACTGGAACCCCGATTCTTCTCGAAGAGCGTCTCTGACGCGATGTAAAGAAGTAACAAAGGAGTGAAGATGAAAGCGTGAAAATTATGGCTGAGGATGAGCGCACCGTAACATACCGCGCCCGCGACGATGTAGCGCGACCGCCCATCGGTCATAATTCGCTCGAAAGCCCACAACACCCAGGGGAAAAGACCGATAGCCAGAATCTGCGGGTAGTTCCCGCCATAGAGCAGAACTTCTCGGAAACGAAAAGGTGTGTAAAGATAAGCTGCCGCCGCCAGGAGCGCTCCCCGTTCACCCAAGACATTGCGGACAAAGAGATACATCCCAAAGCCATAAATGGCCATACAGAGAACCGCCAGCAGCTTAATGGAGGTCTCCAAGGAGAAACCGAGGACGTGAAAGGCTCCAGCGATGAAATAGGGCAGGGGAGGAGCGAAATTGAATATCGGGTAGCCATAGCCAAACGCCAGATTAGGGGCCCAGCGGGGGTAGTAGACCCCATCCGCCCACGCGGAGACCATCTCCATCGTGCGAAAAAGATGGATAGGAGCATCCGCAATGCTGGGCAGCCCTGGCGGGAGCAACGGGGAAACCGCCAGCAAGACCAAAAGGCCGACCAGGATCAAGCCGGGAATAAGTGCTTTCATGGCACCCGCGGTGGTATCTGCTGATTTACAGTCCTACGATAGCCAGGGCCCCCTTGGCCTGGCCGGTGAACTCGTGCCAGGAACCGGTACGCAGCAGGCGACGTACAACGTGTGAAGGCCGGAGGTAAAACTCTCGATGGGCACGATCTAAGAACTCTTTCAATTCCACACGCGTTAGCCCATCCGGCACGTACACAATGGCGGCATGGTCTACGATAGGCGGCAGGTTCTTCGTGTCGAACTCGTGGCCTTCGGACACCAGGCGCTCATAAAGCTCCGTGCCCGGATAGGGGACGAACTTATTGAAATGAGCGTAATCAAGCCCACTCCGCGTGGTGAAAGCTAGGGTGTTCTCCAGGCTCTCCATCGTCTCGCCCGGCGTACCAATGATGAAATCGCCCCGCACACCCAGCCCTGCCTCTAAAGCCAATTGCACAGCCTGGGAGTTCTGCTCGACGCTGCTACCCTTATTCAGATTATCCAACATCCTGGGGTCACCCGACTCCAGCCCGAACAACACCTGCCAGCAGCCTGCCTCTTTCATTAACCGCAGAAGGCCCTTGTCGACCGTGTTCACCCGCGTAAGACACGTCCAGGGGAAACGTAGGCCACGCTCGATGATCATCTCGCAGATTTTTTCCACCCTTTTGCGGTTTATGGTGAAGGTGTCGTCGAAGAAGCGGATCTCACGGGCTCCATAGCGCCCTAGCAGCTCTTCTATCTCGGCCAGAACACGTTCCGGGCTGTGCGCCCGGACGTAATTGCCGAACACGCCTCGATCGCAGAAAGTACATCCGTATGGGCAACCCCGGGACGTCATCATGACCGCCGCGGGAAGCTTACGATAAGAGGCCGGTGTGGGGCGGTACTCGGAAAGGGGTGGAAGGAGGTGTCGGGCCGGATGTGGCAATCGGTTATCCTTACGTCCAGCCCTTCTTTTTCAAGAACAGCAGCCAGGTAGGCAAGTCCTAAAGGCGGAACCAGATTGATGACCGCCTTCATACTCCTGGTTGTGCCCACCACTCCCGATTCACGGAAGGGCGGTGTCGCCAGTGCTACTCTGAGACCCAATTCCTCCCCTCGCTGAGAAAGAATAACCCCCGAAACGTCTGCCGTTCGGGGATTGTACAGAGAAGATTCGGCTTTGTCAAAATACTCTTCCACTACCCTCGCAGTCTGCGTTTTCGATTTGTGAATGTCGGCGTGTTGGGCTGTGCTCAAGTCTCATCCACGGGGGCAAAGCCAATAGGATAGCGACAGGCCAAGTCCACGTAAGTCTCTTTGAAGCGCGTCCACTCCAGCTTGTACTCATCGCTGACCCGCTTCTCCAAGACACGAGCCGGCACGCCGACGGCGATATGCTCATCAGGGACCATCTGGCCCTGGCGGACGACGGCTCCCTCGCCGACAACTGCCCAGCGCCCCACCTCGGCCCAATCAGAGACGACCGCTCCCATGCCAATGATCGCAAAGTTGTGCAACATCTTCACGTTGTGGATGACGGCTCCGTGACCGATGGTCACCCAGTCGCCGATCGTAGTCTGCTCACCAGGACGCGCGTGGATGACACAGTTGTCTTCGACACTGGTGTAATCGCCGATGACGATGACGCCATAATCACCTCTTATACGAGCGCCGGGCCCGATCCAGCAACCTTCACCGATGGTCACGTCACCGAACACATCCGCCGAGGGATGAACGTAAGTCCCCACACCAATCTGGGGTGTCTTGTTCTCAAAGCTGGAAACGGTCAATTCCCGCCACCTAGATGTTCTTTGCCATCATCCGCCTGATCCTCCCGCCATTGGCGACGCGCCAGCGCTAACTCCTCCTCCAATTCATCCAACTCAACCATCATTGAGGCGGGAACGGAGTGAGCTGGCAGGCGAGCCTTCAGGTCAGCCAGATGCTTCTCCAATTCAGCTACGCGGGCGGCGATGCCGGATTCAGGCGCGCTCGTCCAAAATGTCTTCATAGTAGAGGGTCAACAAGCTCCTTCAACCGCGCAGGGGATAGCTGACCGCTCCACACGCCGCGCATAGCCCCATCGCGGTCAATGAAGAAAGAGGTGGGCAAACCGAGTACTCCATATTCCCTCATCACCTCGCCATCAGGATCGAGCAACACCGGGAAGGTAAAATCGTGTTATCCAAGGAAAGCAGCCACTGTGTCAGGGCTTTCCTGGCTGTTAACCGCCAACACTACGAACCCGTCCTCTTGATGCTGCTGATAATAAGCTTCCAGGTCGGGCATCTCGGCACGACAGGGAGGACACCAGGTGGCCCAGGTATTGAGCAGCACCACGTGCCCACGGTAGTCGCTAAGTCTAACCGCTTGCCCATCGAGGGTTTGCAGGGTGAAATCAGGCGCTGCCTCCACGAGGGGAGTTGGCGTGGCAGAACGGGTATCTGGCGAAGAGCCCTGCACTCCGCGCCATAGAGCCCACGCGCCTCCCAAGATCAGAAGCACTGCCAAGACCGCGCTCACGTACAATCGAGCGTTCGCACGTTTTGACTGAGTATGTGCCGCGCGATCCGATGCTTGTCTCGGCATATTCCTCCCCGCGCGCGCCGAAATGGTACTCTGTTGTTAGATGCAGTTTGACGAGAGAGATTGCATATCACTCATGACGAGTGATCTTCACAGGCGTTCCACCTCGCACATTACGAAACGAGGTAGCGTCACCCGACACACGCCCCAAGATGTTAACTGGGCTGGCCGCGCGCGGGCGCTCGTCAGTGCTGGCGGGGGTCGGGCCGAAAAAGATACAGAAAGCGTTCCCCGGCGGCCAGTAGCCCAGCTCGCCCACTTCAACCACGGCTCGGGCATCTGGCTCCTGTTCAGCCTGCACGGGGATCCCGAAGTAGATCTCATCTCCCCACACGTTGGCACTACCCTCAATGGGCAACGCCTCCCAAACTGCCTGAGCCGTGGGGCTGTCGTTCAGTTCAGCCGGCAGCGACACGTCGCCAGCGGTGATGGTGACCTTGTTCATCTGATCCCTCCTTCAGAAACCAAAGCTCTTCGATAGGAAATCCTGGTGTGCGAAGCTCAAATCATCAATCTCCAGCCAGCGTCCGACCCAAACGTCCCACACGTTCGAAGTCGCCGCCTGCCAGAAGACCTGGCCATCCATCTCGCCCCGCAGAAAGGCCTCGAACGACCCAGACTCGGCGGTGACGAAAAGAATGTGGCGCACGCCGTCGTATAGCCCCACCGTCAAGACTTGGCCGGGGTAATTGTTGTACAGCGCCTTAAGGCCTTCGAAATACTGGTCGGCAAACTCCTGCGAGCGAAGGTCATCAGTAGCAGCGGCCATGATGACGCCGATGGTATCCCCTCCCTCCTCCAATGGCTCTGCCAATGGCAGAAAACCCACCCAGCGGACATCGTAGCCGGGATGGCGCAGCGCTTCGCTCACCGCTTCCGGGTCGCCGCCCTCTTTGACCGTGACGGTCACCAAACGTTCCACACTGCCCAACTCGCCGACCGCCTCCAGGCGATAGGTGGTCGTCTGGTCGGGCGCAACGACGGTGTTCCCCGGCGCAGGGACGCCGTGACCACCCAGGTAGGCAGCCGTCGCCCCGTTCAGGTCCCAGCTCAGCGTGGATTGCTCCCCTTTGGCTATCTCACACGGGAGGCAAGTGAAGTAGTGTATGGTTGGCAACCCACGCACCTCGACAGTCACCGTCTTCTCACTCTGACCGTCGTCACCGATGGCGACCAGCCGGTAGGTCGTTGTCTGGTCGGGATAGACGACCGTGCTCCCCGGCGCGGTCACCCCCTGCCCATCGAGATAAGCAGCGGTTGCCCCACTTAGATCCCAGTGCAAAGTAACCGGACCACCGGGCTCGACAAGGCAAGGATCGCACGTGAGGTAGGTGATAGAGGGGCGCGATGTCGAAGTTGGTTGGAGAGGAGGTGTGGAGGTAGGGGTGGGGGCAGCCATTGTCTCGGCAGCCGGCGGGATTCTCGCTTGAGCATGTGTCACCCCTTCGAGGCTTTGTAGGTTCTGTGCCTTTGTGCCCAGACCCCTTACCGTCAGCGTCCAAAGCAATACGAGCGAAAGCAGGACGGCAGAGATAGCCAGGCGTGCAGATTGCGCCATGAGACCTCCACATCAGGTACAACGCGATGAGCAAACCGAGTATACACAAAATGCGCAGGTAGACAAATCAAAAATCGATTTGACACATTAGAACGCCTGTGCTATGATGCCGCTATGCTATGATGTCGCTGTGCTATGATGTCGCTGTGCTATGATGCCGCTGTGCTATGGCGTCGCTCATACCCTGCAACGAGGATGAACCGTGACCTGGACCAATACCAACGCTTGGCGCGAAATTCTGATGCGTGTCTTTGAGGGATTCACTGCTCAATATGACGTAACGCCTGACTGGTTGGTTAACCCGGAGACCAAGCGCCGCTTAAAGCTCGACCTGCTCTACCCGGAGATTGGGGCTGCCATTCGTTTCCACGGCCTACAGGGACATGGGCGACGTCAGCGACCCAGTCTCGAGGAAGAGCAACAGCAGAAAGTGCGCGACGCCGCTCGTGCCGACCTGTGTGAGACCCACGGCATCAGTCTGGTGAGCATTGACGTGGTAGGAGGTGAACCTAAGGCAGCTTTGCGCGAACTAAGTATGGCCCTTAGCAACACAAGCCGCCGACTGGCCAAAAGCGACCTCCCACCGCCTGAAAAAGGAGCTCTCATTGAACAGGTCAGTCAGGCTCGCAGCCGCCTGGATGACATCGCCCGCCGCGTGCGCCGCCCGCAGGATTTGAAGCTTTACGCCGAACTCTGGCAGGACCGCCAGTATGCAGAAATCCCCGCGGCAGAGCCATCCTCTTCCAACGGCAAGGCACTAGCCTACGCACCCGGTATGGCCGTTAGCCACGCTGCATATGGTGACGGCGTCGTGCAAGCCGTCCAGCCAGACACGGGTAGGGATGACAACCTTGTTACCGTTCGCTTCGCCGATGGAGTCCAGAAGACCTTTGCGGCCAGCCTGGTGAGCGAGAAACTGATTCCCCGTTAAGGCAAAGGCGATCGCCTGTCCAGCCACACTGGATCAAACCAAGCCCAAAAACCCAGAGCTTTCTTTGACAAAGCCTCATGTCCTAATGTATAATTATACGTAACCTGCCCCGGTGGCGGAATTGGCATACGCAGCAGGTTGAGGGCCTGTGCCCTAACGGGCGTGGTGGTTCGAGTCCACTCCGGGGCATCGCCCGCCGGACATCCCGGCGGGCGTTTTGAGTTCAGAACTAGTCCGCGGCTTCGACGACAGGTGCGGTTTCCGTAGACCCTAAGCGCCGCATCTCTGGGAGGAGAATCAGAAAGGCCAACACAAGCGCAAGCGGATACAGAAGCAATGACGCTTGAAAAGATACCGACTTGGCGACGAGAGACATGAGCAGAGGAAGCAGGATGCCGCCAAGACCAGCAGCAACTTTGATTAATCCTAAGGCCGTGCCGGCTATCTCTTCGTAGAGCAAACCGGCCAAGGTAATTGTTAGCGGCAGGATTGCAGAGAGGGAAATCCCGGCTAGAAAAATGGCGACGTAGCTCAATCCATCGAGACTTAGAAAGAACAGCCCTGTATAGACCAGGGACGCCAGACCAAAGAGAGCAAGAATATATTGCGGTATCTGTCTCTTGTGCGTGAATAGGCCAAAAACTACTCTGCCAGTCGCCATACCACAAAGAAACACAAGCAATCCGATCTTTGACGTAACCTGATTGAAGCCGCGTAAGTCCATTAGGAACGTGGTCAAGATACTTAAAGAGCCAATCTCAACCCCCACAACTAATGCCGTTGCCAGGAAGAGAGCAACGAGGGTCCGTTCTCGCCTCAGGGTTTTTAGTCTTTCCAGGAATGGTTCGATCCTCCCCTGCTTGGCCTCGACTCTTGTCAAACCAAAGAAGGCAGCCAGCAGCAACACCACGATGCCTGATTGAACGACGGACTGTCGCCAATTCATCTGGAGAAACAACAGATATAGGGTGATCAGAATCGCGCCAAGTGTAACGAAGAAGTGGTTTACATTGATGTGAAGGCTCTGCCGCACTTTGTGCATGTCGAGAAGCAGGGGGTCGGTCACCCCT
>JAUVPY010000306.1 GCA_030598425.1 Anaerolineae bacterium | reverse complement strand
GTCGTGTCCTGATCGGTGTACGCGTTGCTATAACCGCCAATGCCCTCGATGGCCTCCGAGATTTGGCGTGCCGTTGGTCTGCGTGCCGTCCCCTTAAACAGCATATGTTCGATGAAATGTGAAATACCTGCCACCCCATCGGATTCGTAGCGCGATCCGGTTCCCACGAAAAAGCCCACGCTCACCGCTCGCGTATGCGACATCGTGAAGGTAAGAATTCTTAACCCATTTTCCAACGTTGTCTCGTGTAACATCGGTCCCTCGCAAGTAAAAAATTCGGGCCGCACATTCGTGCGGCCCGAATATTATATTCTTCTTTGTAGGACGGGCAATCTTGGCATTCCGTGGTGGACTATCCGCTATGAAGAACGGATATCTCCAAGTTACTTCTGTTCGAGCCCTATCAAGTAGTCCTGGGCGGCGGAGGTCGCCTCAAGGTCACTGCCATCGTCTAGCTCCAAGAATCGTTGGAACTCCGAGATGGCTTCTTGATTCTGGCCGCGTGTAGCATAGACGACGCCCAAGCTGAAATGCGCCTGGGGCAGATCAGGATCGATCTCCAGAGCGCGTTGAAACTCACTGACACCCTGGTCCAGTAGAGCCTCGTCGGGAATTGAAACCTGAAGCGCTTGCTGTACGTAGGCCGCGCCTTTGTTATAATGCACGTCGGCGTCATCGGGGTTAGCAGCCAGCGCCGCGTCGTATTCGGACAGCGCTTCGTCCAGCCGTCCCAACTGGTAGTAGACCACGCCGAGGTTTGTATGGGCGTCGACGTACCGGCTGTCGAGGGCAATGGCCTGCTTGAACGCGATCTCGGCCGGCACCAGCAATTGGGCGCGCGCCAGGGCCGTGCCCAGTTCAAAGTGAGCTTCTTTTGATGAAGGGTCGGCTTGCACGGCTTGCTCAGCCTGGGCGATCCCCGGCGCAACATCAGCAGCCAGCCGATAGGCTCCGACGACCCGAAATTGATCCCAGGCATCTTCGAATCGACGTGCCTGATAATAGGCGCCCGCTAACTCATATTGCAGCGTGCCGTTCTCGGGATTGGCAGCGGCGGCTTGCTCCAACTCCGTGAGAGGCGCGTCATCGGCCGAGCCAAGTCGGGCCGTGATCTGACCACGCAGGTTAGGCCAGGCCAGGACCAGAATCAAGATCGCCCCCGCCAGCCCCAGCCCTACTTTCAGCCAGCGCGACTGTCGAGATGTATTCTGCGCGGGGTCAGGTTGGATATCGTTGTCTTCGAATTCGTCGGCCATCTTTACCTTATATGAACGGTCATTTGTGATTGAGCACGACCACCTGGGTCTCCTGGGGCAGGGTGCTCTTGGTTGCCTTCAGTACATCCATCGGCTCAATTCTGGGGGTGCCCATCTCTTTGAGGAATTTGCTGACTCCATCCAGCTTAAGCGAGATAGCGCTGGTCTTGTAGTGCATCGGGATGACGATGAAGGGCTCAATGAGGCTGATGATCTCGGCCGCCTGAGCTGCATTGAGTGAGGTGACCCCACCGACCGGGACCAGAAGTATATCCACGTTGCTGAGGGCTTCTACCTGGGTCTGGGTGGGTACCTGCGCCAAATCACCCAGATGACAGATGGCCAAACCGTCAAACTCAAAGAGGAAGATGACGTTTCGTTCGTCGCCTGTGTCCCCACCGTTCTTGCTCTTGCGCCCGCCTTGTGAAGGATGGGTGGCAATCCCGGTGATAAACACCGACTTGATTTCGTATTCGCCGGGGCCGTCGACGACTTTGAACTCACCTTTGACCGCTTTGGCGTGATTGTGGTGCGGATGTTTCAGGCTTACCGTCACGATATCGGTACGGACGCGGGGCAGTTCATAACCCAACGTCTTGTCGAATGGATCGGTAACTACTGTCGCATCCCGGTCGCGGAGGCGAAAGCAGGAATGCCCGTACCAGGTTACTTCCATAGGGTGTTGTAGACCTCCCAAGCATCTTGGCGCGCGGTTCAGACCCTGATTATACTGGACTTGCACGAAAAGGGGAAAACTGCAAATAGGAAAGTGTTCTTTTCACCAGGGGGGGCGGTCACGAACCATTCAGATGTTGGGCGAACTTCAGTGCCAATTGGCGGAGTTTTGGACGCTGCGTCAAGTAGTAAGTCTGAACGCCGTCCAGGTGGTCCCGCTCCAGGACTCCCAGCATCACCAGGTCCCCTAACTCAGCACGGACCACTCGTGGGTCACGCCCAACACCGTGAGCCACATGATCGGCCGTCCCGCACAGGTCTGGGTTATGGGCAAAGAAGCTGATGAGATCCCACTTCAGCAAGTCGTTGGCATATCGCTCGATAAATACCAACAGGGCTATATCAACCTCTGTGCCAGTTCCCTGGGGTGTCTGGACCGACGTCATAGTTTTCTCTCTCGGGGGCCACCTGGAGATCGTGCCACAAACCCTTCCCCGGTTAATCTAACACTGGAGCGAGCCATAGGCAATAGTACTTGCCTCTTATCCAGACTGCAGCTCTCACGGCTGAGCAGTTACTCCAGAGTGTTGCTAGGTAGTGTTGACATTTGAGTTAGCACCTGAGAGACATCATCAAACTCTTCGCTGGAGTCTCAGAGGGCAAGGACAAAATGTCAACACGGCATAATCAGGGAAACAGAAAGGGGAATGATTCAGATGGTGCGCGTCAGCGCGCCGTGTAAAGTCTGAACGTCCTTGTAAGGACCATCGGTGCTAAGGGCGACGTTGGTAGCGACGTCCATGAAGGGGATTTTGATGCGGCGTAACCGATCATCACCCCACGTCACGTAGCCGGTCTCGCGGTCGTGAATGGGGTAGAAGTAGGCCATAGCCTGCCCCAACCTTTCTTCAACCTGCCGCACGAGGTCACCGACCTTGGATGGGGTGGTTGTGATCAGAAACTCCGATTCGCTGGGGTGACCGACGAAATCATCGATGGAACCGAGTTCATCGACGATGCTGGTGAGAATAAGCGCAACGGCGCGTAGTACATCGTCACGCGCCACGAAGCCGTAAATCTCATCGAACATATCCAGGTCGGTGATAATCACCGATATAGCAGCCCAGTCCTCCCTTTCCAGAAGCAAGCTCAGCCTGTCAGCCGTCAATTTCTTGCCGGGGAGGCCGGTTACAGCGTTGTTCTGGCTGCTGGCACGTCGCAGGGCGTTGCGCACCCGCAGTCGGAGTTCCTGCACGTCAAAGGGCTTGGTGATGTAATCTATGGCTCCCAGTTTGAGGCCTGCGATGCGGTCATCTCGCTCGCGACGCTCCGTGACAAAGATAACGGGCAACCTGCTGGTGCGCAGATCCTCCTGCAAACGCTTTCCCACCTCAAAGCCATCAATGTCGGGAAGGCGAATGTCTAGCAAGACCAAATCTGGCAACTGCTGCCGGCTTTTGTCCAAGGCCTCGTGCCCGCTGGTCGCCGTGACGACGCGATAGCCCTGTGCTTCGAAGTACACTCGGAGCATTTCCGATGTGTCGATGTCGTCTTCGACGATGAGAAGCGTGTGCCTCATATGCATATTGCTCTCAGGAGGATGATATCAATGCTATAGAGATCGTTATTAGAGCCTGATCGGGCGGTGACGCTGTATCGGGGCCACCTTGGAAGTGTTGACATTTGAATTAGCACCAGAGAAACATCATCAAACTCTTCGCTGAAGTCTCAGAGGGCAAGGACTAAATGTCAACACGGCCTAATATGTCAGTTAAGCGGATCCTTAAAGATATCGAACCGACAGTGTTCATCGCCCTTAGCGCGGCACTCGAATTCTTCAACCCGGAGGTCCTTTCCGCCACTCACCCAGCGCAGTCCTTCCTGCAAGATGCCGACCGCGCCATAACAAATGTGACGGTCGCTGGTTCGTCCCCAGCAGACGGGGCATTGGTAGATGGTATAGACAAAACGGTCGCCTTTATCCTCGACCTCGCTGTGCTGATCGCTGAACTTGGTGAAAGTTTCGGCCATCGCTCGCAGGCCGACCTTCAGCTTGGTGCCGAGGGGAACCACCTTGAATGCCAATTCCCCTATTCCGATCATAGCTCCAAATTTGGAAAGCGCATCTGCAAACGTCGCCCGACCGGCGCGCAGGGCCAGCCCCCGGCCTCCGCGTGGTCCGTACATATCGTCAATAGCCTGTCCGAGCGCGCCAAAATCGGCAAAGTCAAACTCGCGGTCCAGATTGTTAGGCGGATAGTTGTCTATCAGGTGCCCCAGCTCGGCCAGGTTGAGGACAGCGTTCGTCCCGTTTTTGCCCATCACCTCTTCCAGAGCATCTAGATAGATTCGCGCCATCAGGTTTTGGTAGTAAAGTCCGCTTTTCTCAACTGCCACGTTTTACACCTCCGGATCCGGTGACCAGGGCCTAATCTGAAGATCAAACAATCTTCTCAAGCTCTTCGGCCGCTCGCTTCATATCGAGAAACAGCAGGCCAAGCTTAGCCTGGGAACGGGCCAGAACGGTCAACACGGCTTCTTCACCTACTGACATCAAGATGACAAATCCACCTTCGCCT
>JAUVPY010000369.1 GCA_030598425.1 Anaerolineae bacterium | reverse complement strand
GCCTCATCTTGCCAATGCAGAAGCTTGAGTTGGTCTTCTTCGTCAAATGGACGCAAGGGGAAGAAATCCTCGCGCTCGATTCCGGCAGCTCCAAAGACGTCCCATAACTCTGTGCTAAAGGTTGGAATGCCCAGGGACCCAAAAGACCAGTCGACGAGTGAACCAAATCGTTTCTGAGTCTTGTCTGGCGTAAAGTCCTCGTACACGGAGATGAGCGAGTATCCTGTCTCTTCTACGCCCATCTCCCCCAACGCCTCATAGATGGCCTTGTCATTGCCCAGGAAATGCGTGTCGGGATGGGTCATCCATGGACGCAAGATGACGCCGCTATGGGTGTGATAGGCCTGGATGCCGGCGATGTTGGGGTGATCTATGATCCAGCGTACCGTGCACGCGACTTCCGGCTCGCTAAGAGGGTGCTCGCCTGAGCCGTATTGTTGGGCTTCTGGCTCCCAATTGGATGGGAAATTGCGATTCAGGTTGCCATCCTGGGGTCGAGGGACGTCAAAGTCACCGCCGTCCCAATCTACCAGCATCCCTTCGGGCACGATGCGGTAGTAGGTCCCGCCAGCTTCGTCGGGTTCGCGAGCCAACATTAGCCGATCATCCTGTTCGCTCACCTTCCACTCACCAGCGTCGTCCCGGATCCGCATATCGAGCACAAGCCCGTCGCCATTCACGTCGGTGTAATGCAGTCCTGGTCCGAATTGTTCTTCACCCGGCAGGTAGCGACCATTGCCAATCCACTCATAAAAGGGTTGAGTTTGAATAATCTCCGCGCCATCCGGGTTGACCCGGGGCACCAAATAAAAGACCTGCTCGTCCATCAACCGGGTTACGAACGGGTCCTCGCCGTATTGATTCAGCAGTGTCCAGGCTGTGTAGACGACCACCGATGTGCCCGCGATCTCTTCGGCGTGGATGTTGGCATCGATATAATAGCCTGGCTTTTGCGCTGCCGGGCCAGTAGCCGGATTATTCAGCTCCAAGAGCCAAACGGTGCGACCCTGGTGACTCTGGCCGATGGCGTGTAGGGTAGCCAGGTCTGGATAGGCGTCAACTAGATCGTGGAGCAGGTCGGTCAGCTCTTGATATTTGAGATAACGGTCGAACGAGAGGTGTCGGATCGTGGTCATTGGCTGCTTAGCCTTTCAAGATTGGTCGTGATAACACAGTCAGCCTTTGAGGCAGGAGGCGACGGACCACGAGATTTGAAGTTAATGAAAGCCTTGGCCGACCCCAAAAGCCCACCCGGTTAGGCCTCCACCCGCAACGTGCGGGCACCATCCTCCTGTCGTCGATTGTCGACAATAGGACGCGGGTATATTGTATCATCGTTCTGTGAGAGTGTCAAGCTTCCGCAGATTGTGCACATGGGTGCCTTTCAACGTTGGGCAAATTTCTGCTCCGCTCGTCAGAGTGTTATGGCCGTTTTTCAGTTTGGGGGTGAGCAGTCGCCTGTTTGACACCTTCCACGACTGATGATATCATCTCAGCACTAGATGAACTGCCGACAATCGACGATTTGTATCACTCTATCTGGGTGCGTGCCCGGTGACCACGCAGGATCGACAGGCGAGAGGGAGAATCAATTATGACTATACGGATAATTCAGGTTGGTATGGGTGTACGCGGGCGACAGTGGGCGAAAGTGATTCGCGACGACCCTCGGGCTGAGAATGTTGCCTATGTGCGCAATCGCGTGGACCGCGCAAAAAATGACCTGGCGGCGTGGGGCGAGCCTGAGAATACACCGTGTTTTGGTGACTTGAATGAGGCCTTGGATCAGGTAGAGGCAGATGTTGTACTATTGGTCACGCCACCTGAGGTACATCACGAGCAGACCTCGGTTGCTTTCAAACGTGGCTGCCACGTTCTGAGTGAGAAACCGCTCTCGGAGGAGATGGATGAAAGCATAGATATGGTGCGCCAGGCTGATGACTATAACCTACTGCTTATGGTAGGGCACAATTTCCGTTATCTTTCGTCTAGCCAGGTCTATCGCAAAATGATCCAGGAGCGTACGTTGGGCGATATAGGTTACGGACAATTTGTATACCTTCGCAATCGAGATGGCCGTCGACCCGATCTGAACAAGTACCCACTAACGATGAAGCAGCCCATGTTGTTGGAACAGTCTGTGCACCACCTGGACTTGATGCGCTACTGCTACGATGATGAGGTCGTGGCTGTCAGCGCAGATACCTGGCGCCCAAGCTGGAGCACCTACCAGGATGACTGCTGCGTGTCTGCACTGCTTGAATTCCGTACGGGTTTCCGCGCCAACTATATGGGCACCTGGACTTCGGGCTCCAATCGGTTCTTCTTTGAGTGGCGAACCGATTGCTCCGGCGGTATCCTGGTCCAGAAATACCAATTCGACGATCTTTTCAGCTCAAAATTGACGCCCGGTCTAGCGATGGAAGGGGAGCTATTCAAGAGAAGCAAAGACGTGGAACCGCTTCAAGAGGTGCCACTGGAGCCGTGTGAGGCGTTTATTGACGATACGCGTGTTATGCTCACCGAATTCCTGGACGCCATCGAGTTTGGGAGTCCGCTGATTACCAGCGGCAAGGACCATCTGAAGACGCTGGGGCTCACCATTGCCTGCATCCAGGCCGCTGAGACCGGGACAAAGGTCATCATGGAAGATTATTATGAAGGGTTGGGAATCCCGAAAGCCTGGCTTTGATGCCGGTCTAGTCGGTGCCGCGCATTCTGGGGTCCAGGGCGTCCCTGAGACCATCTTTAAGATATTCGAACGCAAACATGGTGGCTGCCAGAACAAGCGCCGGAAAGATCGCCTGCTTTGTAACTTTATAACACTTTACCAGGTCGACCCGGCCTTCCGCAACACCCGAAATCGAACCATAAAAACGTCAATGAGCAGGCTGAGTTGAGGGACCAAAATCGCGACTCAGCATCTTGACAACGAGGACCTATTATGGTATAGTTTTTTTGTCGACAATCGACGATACTGCGGGTGTAGAGTTGATCTGTTTGCCGCGTGCGTGAGTGTCCAGACTGAGCAGTTTTGTATTGCCCTGGATTGAGCCAACGGAAGGCACGGGATTGCGCCAGCGCTGACTTGAACAATCCCAACGGCTGAGAGATGTCTGGATCACGCTCCATTTCATGACGTCAAAGCCGAAACCACAAATGATCGTGAACTCCATTGTCGATTTTGATTCCTGATTTGCGCGGCGCGTTAGTAGCAGCGACGTCCCTCGAGGAGGTATTTGCATGATTCTTCAGCTATTGTATGCCGGTTTTGCGGTCGAGAGTGTTGACTGCACCCGGCGTGCTTTCAAGCGGTTGTTCGGGTTGCCAGGGGAAGGGATGGAAGCGGACTCGTTCCAGGGATCAGACAAGGGTGCCCGCATTGCTTTTCCGAATGAGTGCTGGCTTTACGCCATGGAAAGCCGCCAGCCCCAGTCGCCCATTCACCAGTATTTGGAGGCACGAGGACCGGGGCTTGAACGTGTGGCCTTTCTGACAGATGACGTTGAGGCGGAATTCGATCGGGTTCGCCGAACCGGCGTGAAACTCGGTGATGATGCTTTGATTGATACCCCAGCAGGGCGCCGATTTTCCGTCTCTGGCAAATATGTGAGCGGGATAACTGTGGAGCTGATCCAGCCGAGTGTAGGCTACTGGGACTGTAAAGCGCTGCCTATCATATCGGGGGTACTTGGACTGCAGCACATTGGTGTTGCTACCCGTGACCTGAACGCGACTTGTGACGCTTTTGAACGATTGTTTGACTTGCGGCCGCATAGCCTGCGCACAGATCAGCACGAGGGTGATCAAAAGGACGTGATGATCGAACCCGGAAATGATCGGCTGTGGTTACACGTGACGGAGAGCTGGGGAGAAAACGCGCGTGTGCGCCAATTCCTCGACGAGAAGGGGGAAGGACTCGAGCACCTGTGCATTG
>JAUVPY010000285.1 GCA_030598425.1 Anaerolineae bacterium | reverse complement strand
GTGAAGTAGAGTTTCACAGGTGGGTCTTTCACTCCCTCGAGCATTCCGAGTAGCTGAAAGATATCGCCTTGGCCTTTCTCAGAGTTCAGGCCATTTTGACTGATGACAACTGCCCAAGGTTGCTGTTCCATTCTTACACTCTCCTGTGGCTGGGTCGGCAAGCCAACAAGCTGACAGATCTAAGGCGTCGGTTTTGAATTGCCTCAGGCTTTGATCGGCTTGTTGATTTGTCGCCAGCCCTATCCACGTCAGAATCGAGAGCCGGGGCCAACAAGGGAACGTACGTTCGCTCGTCAAGCCACCAACTCGCCGACCGGTATCCACTGAACCGCCTCAGCGTCCTGTGAGCGCTTCGACGGCTTGACCAGCGCGAGGCTATTCGTCAGCATGGCGTTGATCACTTCGTCGAGCGAGCGCAGAAGCTTGCCCTGGGTATCGTAGTAGTGCTGCGTACCATTCCGCAGATTATGGTCAATGACCTGCACCAACTTCAAGGCTGCGGTGTAACGGGCATCCGCATCTTCGGAGTAACCCTGGCCGCTGCGGCCGTTTCGGCTAACCTGCGGTTCCCCAGTGGGGAATTGAACCGTGGATGACTTTTCCATTTGGTATTTCCTCCTTAAGGAAATGAATTTGAGGTTTTCTAAGCCAAGGCCAGTGCGATGCCGAGCATCGCGGTTAATATTCCAATCAGCCAGAAACGCTGTGTGACCTGCGTTTCAGACCACCCCAGCAATTCAAAGTGCAGGTGGAGCGGGGCCATCTTGAAGATACGCTTGCCGCCAGTGAGTTTGAAATAACCCACTTGCAGAATGACGGACAACACCTCGGCGATAAACATAAAACCGACTATAGGCAGCAGCAGCCACTGCCCGGTCATTAGCGCCACGACGGCCAAGGTGGCCCCTAGCGCTAGGGAGCCGGTGTCGCCCATGAAGAGCTCGGCTGGATAAGCGTTGTACCAGAGAAAGGCAAAGATAGCTCCCACCACGGTGAAGTCGAAGGCAACTAGCCATATTTGGCCCTGTAGAAAGGCAATGACGCCGTAGGCGGCAAAGGCAACAGCTGCCAGACTGCCTGCCAGCGCGTCCAGGCCATCCGCAAGATTGACCGCGTTCGATGTGCCGACGATGATGAACATGGCGATCGGGACATACCACAGGCCGATGTCGATCTTCTCGGGTACTCCAGGAATCGCCACGCTTCGCAGGGCGAGAACAAAGTGCAGGGCCAGTGCAGTGATGGCGGCGAAAACCGTTTGCCACAAGAACTTATGGCGGGCCAGCATTCCGGTCGGCATACGGCGCACGCCAGCTAGGTCGTCCAAAGCGCCCAGGGTGCCGTAGGCGACCATAACGCCCAACGGTACCAGGATCGAACGTCCGATGAGGTTCAGGCCCAACAAGTTAGCTATGTTGAGTACACCGGTAATGACCAATACTGGCACTATTATCATCAATCCCCCCATTGTAGGGGTACCCATCTTGGTCTGGTGAGTCGTCGGCTCCTCAATACGGATTTGCTTGCCGATGCGTAGTCGCCGCAAGAGGTTAATGAGCGGTCTGCCCCAAATGACAGCTAATAAGAATGAAATCGCGCCGAGAGTCAGTGAATAGGCCATTGGCTTAAACCAGAACCTGAAGCGCGGCTACAATCTCTTCCATCGCCATCGAGTGAGACCCTTTCACCAGCACGATGTCATCGCGTTGTATGATCTGGCGTAGGTGGGCAGTTGCTTGATCGTTGGTCTCAACTTCAATAATAGCTTCAGACAGTAGGCCGCAGGCAGAAGCCTCGTCGGCTATCAAATGCGCGCGCGGGCCGACCGTGATGAGTATATCTACTGTATCGGCGGCACGACATCCAACCCTGCGGTGGCCTTCTTCCTCTTGGTCGCCCAGCTCGGCCATATCCCCCAAAACGGCAATCTTGCGCCCGGCCAAATCATCAAGCAGATTCAAGGCAGCGATGCTTGAGACAGGACTGGAATTATACGTGTCGTCCAAAAGAGTCGAGCCTTTGATACCAGGCGCGCTGACGAGATGCAGTTGTACCGAGCTATCCTGCAAGCCAGTCATAATTTCTTGCCAAGTCATGTCTTCGACAAGACCAACAGCGGCTGCCCGCAGAGCGGTGTGAACGCTGTGGCGACCCAGCAAAGGTACCTTGGCGTGGATGGCTTCATCTTGGTAGTGCAGCACAAAACGAATCCCTTCTAATCCTTCGCTCTCAATGTCGCTGGCCCACAGGTCCGCCTCCGGTGTCAGACCATAGGTAAACACACGAGCCTGTGTCCGCCCAGCCATAGGTCGAACATAGGGGTCATCTTGATTCAGTATGGCTACGCCATCACCCGGAAGGGCCTGCACCAACTCGGCCTTAGCCTGGACAATGCGCTCGATGGTCCCCAGCCGTTCCAGGTGGGTCGGGCCGATGTTGGTAACCACTCCAATGTGAGGCAGGGCAATGGCGCACAACTCGCTGATTTCACCCACGTCATACATACCCATTTCTAACACGACCCGCTCGTGGGAGTTATCCAGTCGTAGCACTGTCAGTGGCAATCCGATTTCGTTGTTGAGATTGCCTGGGCTTTTCAAGGTGTTGAAGGTCTGGCGGAGGACCGCCCAAGTCAATTCTTTGGTGGTGCTCTTGCCGACGCTGCCGGTGATGCCCACCACGCGCGGGTTGAATTTGGCGCGCCAATAGGTCGCCAGTTTCTGCAACCCCTTCAGGCTGTCGTCTACTCTCAGACAGAGACGGAAAGGTTCTGCCATATGGAAATCGGCATTTGATACTTGGTGTTTGGTATTTGATAATTGGGTAGTATCCAGCGTCCAACATTCGGCGTCTGGGGTTCGATGCACAAGGGCGGCAATCGCGCCCCGGTCAAGGGCGTCGGCCACGTAGTCATGCCCGTCCACACGTTCACCAGGTAAGGCCACAAACACAGAGTCAGGAACAGCCTGGCGCGAGTCAATGATTACTTGACTGATAGCTTTGCTCTCAGCCTTATCCCACCGGTATCCAGTCAATCCTTCAACTACATCCGCAAGTGTCAGCATTTCTTAATTCTCAAGAATCAACACGTCAACGGGTCATTGAGTCAGCGATGTTTGTTGCCTGATTTTCTGATTCGCTGAGCGCCGCTTGGCGTATCTCGTCCGGTGGTATGTCGAAAAGAATCACCAGTTGCTGTGCGACACTCGAAAACACCGGCGCTGCGACCTTCCCACCCCAAGGCGAGGTTTGGGGTTTATGGATGACGACTAGAATCACAAGAGCCGGGTCGTCGGCTGGCAGAAAGCCGGCAAACGAGGCAACCGTAAGGCTAGGGTGATAGCCACCTGGGACGGGAATCTGAGCTGTGCCGGTTTTGCCTGCAACGCGGTAGCCAGGCACCTGCGCCAGCTCGGTCTCTTGGTTCACGGCTACAATCAGCATATCGGTCAATGTTTGCGCCGTTTGAGCCAAGATGACCCGACGCACTACTGTTGGTTGCACAGATACCGTGCGATCACCTTCGATGAACTGTTGCACCACATATGGCTTCAGCAACAGACCGTCGTTGGCAACGGCGACCATAGCCATAGCCATTTGTAGTGGAGTGACTGCGATTCCCTGTCCAAAACTGTTAGTGCCAAGGTCGCTCTCGTGCCAATCTAGATCGCCAGGCGTTTTGAGTGTGCCGGGACCTTCGCTGTCAAGATCTACCTCGCTGATGCGTCCAAAGCCAAATCGCCGCACGTACGTGTAGAATCGTTCCTTGCCCAAAGTGACCGCCACCTGTGCGGCACCTACGTTAAGCGATTTGCCCAGCACAGTAGTCATGTCTACCGTGCCGTGGGGTTGACGGTCCCAATTGTAGATGGTACGACCGCCTACTTCGATCATACCACCATCGTAGATGGTGGTCTCGGGCGTGACGACGCCTGAGTCCAGGCCTGCCGCCATGGTGATCACTTTGAACACAGAGCCGGGCTCGTACTGTTCGCTCACGGCCGGATCGGGGAAAAAAACCTGGTCGGTCTCAGCGAAGCGGTTGGGATCGTAGGTCGGCCAACTAGCCATGGCCAGAATAGCGCCTGTCTTTGGGTCGAGCACCACTACAGTCCCACCCTCTGCCTGATAACGGGCGACAGCGTCCGCCAGTTCACGTTCCACGATGTACTGCGCGGTACGGTCTATGGTAAGCACCAGGCTCCTACCATCGCGGGGCGGAATGTACTGACCCGGCCCAATAGGTATCGATGATCCAAAGGGATCGCGTTCACCCTGGCGTAAGCCTGGAGCTCCTCGCAACCTGGCATCGTAGTAGCCTTCAATTCCGTAGAATCCATTGTCGTTGTTGTTGACGAAACCAAGTAGGTGTGCTCCCAGCGTTCCGCTTGGATAGATGCGCTTTGCGTGTGATTCTACTTGAATGCCGGTGATATCCCACTCGAGAATTGTTTCGCCTATTGGCTGAGGTACTCCGCGTGCGAGAGGGATCCAAGCTGCATCGCTGGTCAGCGCAGCCAGTGTTTCATCGCGGCCCATTTTCAGTAGGGGGAAGAGCCGATCAGCGGCAGCGAAAGGGTCGCTAATCATCGGCGGCGAGGCAGAGACCGCGTATTGAAAGGTATCGGCCGCTAACAAGAATCCATTGCGGTCGTAAATCGCACCTCGGCGGGGTCGTATAGTGGCTTCTGACTGGTGTTCTTCTTCGGCCAGGGCCAGGAAGGTCTCGTGCTCGAGCACTTGCCAGCGAATGAGTTGCCCGACGAG
>JAUVPY010000445.1 GCA_030598425.1 Anaerolineae bacterium | reverse complement strand
TAGGGCGCCACATCCTTGTCGTTGACGATACAGTCCAGCAGGTGCGTCAGTTCGTGGACAAAGGTGTGCTCCCATCCGATAATGTGGCCGTGTGGCCACCAATTATCTATCCAGGGGTGGTGGCCTTCAGTAACCAGCACATTATGAAAGCCCTGCGTCTCCTTGGGTTCTTCGCCGACCCAGAACACTTGGAGTTCATTCAGGCGTTCCAGATTGAAGTGAATGCTGCCCTTTTCGGCGTTGATCTCCAACACTTCGTAGTTCTTGCGGCCGCCACCAAATCGAGTTGCTTCCAGTGTGCCAATAGCGCCGTTTTCAAATTCGACCGCGGCCACAAAAGCGTCGTCCACATCTACCTTGCCGGTGCCGCTGCCATCCGGCAGGGGGCGCTCATCGATGAAGGTCTTCGTCATAGCGCTCACGCTCTTCATCTCGCCCACCAGGAAGCGGCCGAGGTCAATGATGTGGGCACCCAGGTCACCGATAGCGCCGCTTCCGGCCACCCCCTTGTCCAGCCGCCAGATCTTGGGCGTGCCGTAATGGGGCATGATCCACTCTTGTAGATACATGGCGCGGAAGTGGTAGATCTGACCCAGCGCGCCGCTGTCGATCAAATTACGCGCCAGGCGAATGGCTGGCACAAAGCGGTAGTTGAAGGCCACCATGTGCTTGACGCCCGCCTTGGTGACTGCGTCGAACATTTGCTTGGCCTCCTCGCCGGTGCGAGCCAAAGGCTTCTCGCAGAAGATGTGTTTCCCAGCTTCTGCGGCAGCAATACTCGGAACGGCGTGCGCATCGTTGGGTCCGCCGTTGTCGAATAGCTGGACTCGGTCGTCCTCCAGCATCTCGCGCCAGTCGGTGTAGTAACCTTCGTACCCATATCGACGCGCTGCCTCAGCTACTGCCTCCTCATCGCGGCCACAGATGGCGATCAACTTGGGTACAGCCGGAGGCGGATACATCATGTAAGGGATCTTCTTATAGCCATTGCTATGTGCTTTGCCCATAAAGGCATAGCCCAGCATACCGACGCCTACCTCCGGGGCCTCGCCTTCGGCCCTGGCTCCTGCCATTGCCGTGAAACTTGCCTCGCTCATATATAACCTCCGTAATGTGTAGTACAAAGTGGTGGGGCGGCTGAAAATGCCACTCCACGATCTGAACGTATTGTGGGAGTCGGGTCTAAACCTTTATTCGGCGGCAAATGCAGCGTCAAAGGCCACATCAGAAGGAGTGAGTTCCAAACGACGCACCATTGCCACGGCTTCTGGTGCGCCCTGGTCACGGTTCATCCCGTTGTCCTCCCACTCGATTGATAGTGGTCCATCGTAGCCGATGTCGTTCAACGCACGGAATACACGCTCGAACGGAACCCCACCACGCCCTGGCGACACAAAATCCCAACCTCGGCGGTGATCGCCAAAGAAGAGGTGTGACCCGAGGATGCCGTTGCGCCCATCCAGGTTACGGATCGCCTCCTTGACATGCATGTGATAGATGCGGTCCGCGAACTCGTATACGAAGGCCGTAGGGTCTATCAACTGCCAATACAGGTGGCTGGGGTCGAAGTTGATGCCGAAGGCCTCGCGGTGGTCGACGGCTTCCAGTGTCCGCTTAGTCGTCCAGAAGTCATAGGCAATCTCGGAGGGATGCACTTCGAGTGCATACTTGACCCCTACCTCGTCGAATACATCTAGAATTGGGTTCCAGCGGTCGGCGAAGTCCTGGTAGCCGGCCTCGATCATCTCTGGCGGTACTGGTGGGAACATGGCCAGGACGTGCCATATCTTGGAGCCGGTGAAGCCATTTACCACCGGGACGCCAAACTTGGCCGCAGCCCGAGCGGTGTTCTTCACCTCCTCGGCGCAGCGCTGGCGCACTCCTTCAGGGTCGCCATCACCCCATAGGCGTGATGGCAGAATGCTCTCGTGCCGCTCATCAATTGGATTGTCGCACACACATTGGCCAACTAGGTGGGTGCTGATGGCGAAACACTTCAGACCATACTTGTTGAGAATGTCCCAGCGGCTCTGAACATAGCTATCGTTCTCTAGGGCTTTGTCTACCTCGAAGTGGTCGCCCCAACAGGCAAGTTCCAGGCCGTCGAACCCCCATTCGCTGACCTTCTGAGCCAGCGTGTCCAAAGGGAGGTCAGCCCATTGTCCCGAAAAAAGTGTGACTGGTCGTGCCATAGTTTCCTCCTTGATTTCCTATGGAATGTAGAAGTGACTTTGGATAAGGGTCACTTTATTGCCGGAGCATACAACTCTCATGGTTACGGCATTATTCGAACATCGGGTTACCAGCGTTTAGCTCCTTGCGGAAAGTGGACGTTCTTAAACGATGCAGCTCGCTCTTGTAACGGTACTTCGATGGCCATGCGCTCGATACTGGATCCCAGTTGCACACCGTGGCAATCAGTATGATCGAGCATGTACTGTCCATCTTCAGGGTTGACCAAGGCCGCGCCGTGGGCCAGCAGGATGAGATCCGGCTTGACGTCCCTGGCAATGCTGTATATGGCCTGAGTTCGGTTCGCCATCTCCTCCAGCGAGCGGCCACCTGCATAGCCTGTTGATCCGCCCCGCGTGATTCCGGCATGAAAGATAAAGATGTCAGGAGCTGCCTCTTTGATGAGGCTTTCCGTATCCTCTTCGTTAAAAGCGTAGCCGATAGTCAGCATGTCAAGGTCGTGGGCGACGTTCAGCATGTCGAGTTCCATCTGATAACCCAGACCGGTTCCTTCCAACGTCTCGCGGAATTCACCGTCGAACCAGGCCACCGTTGGGAAATTATGGACGCCTGAAAAGCCAATGCGCTTGATATCCTCCAGGAACACCCGCATGTCGCGCAGCACGTCAACCCCATTTAGCCCGGCGATGACTGGTACCTCCTTGACCTGGGGCAGCACCTCTCTCTGACCAACTCGGAAGACCATTTCATTGGCATCTGCCATGGGAAGCATACCGGCCAGAGATCCGTATCCTTGCATACGGAAGTAGCCGGTGTTGTAGACACCCAAAATGTCTACCCCACCCTGCTCGATGAACTTGGCCGCAATACCATTGCCCGCTCCGGTCATCACCAGAGGCTTGCCGCGCTTGACCTCGCCCCAGAGGCGATCCAGGAATTCTTGCCGGGAATAACGCTTGGCCATCTTTTTACTCCAACCACTTCTTCTGGCGCGCTTCGACGAGGGAGATGAGCAATTCGGCGGCTTCAGTTGCAAAGGCAG
>JAUVPY010000272.1 GCA_030598425.1 Anaerolineae bacterium | reverse complement strand
TCAGGACTATTTGCCTATTGCGTTTGTTGTCAGAAGACGTACTATTCTGGTATA
This sequence comes from Anaerolineae bacterium, assembly GCA_030598425.1. Taxonomy (GTDB): domain Bacteria; phylum Chloroflexota; class Anaerolineae; order 4572-78; family NAK82; genus JAUVPY01. Next base: position 4,822 of record JAUVPY010000272.1, on the reverse strand, counting down.
ATGTGGGAGTGAAGAGCCGTCCTTGGCGGCTACATTAACACGATACGGTTTGTTGTTTATGACCTCTGAAGACCAATCCCAGCCCCCAGGCCCCAAAGGATCGGGCACAAGACGGGGAGGCCATGCTCCTCGCACTCTTAGCCAGGTGCTCCAAGAAGCCGACCAGATGGTCGTGCAAGGTGAACTTGACGAGTATCTGCCCCTCCCAACTGGCTTTGATCAGATCGATCGAATCATCGGCGGTGGCCTACGTAGGACCGAGTTGGTGTTGCTGGGTGGCCCCCAAGGCATCGGCAAAACGATCACAGCCCTTCAGATGTCGCGAAACCTGGCGCTCAATGAGACAACCTACGCCTTCTACATATCGTACGAGCATAGCGAAGTTCACCTGCTGAACCGTCTCCTATGCCTGGAGAGCGTTGACGGTGGTCTGACCGATAGGGGCACCGCTGGCCTCAGACTCAAGGATTTGCACAACATCGTCGTTTCCCAGCGTGCGCGGGAGTGGGTCCGGCACGATGGCAACATCGGCCTCAATCAGATTTTGGCACAACATCCAAAGACTACCAAACCCCTGGAGACGATCAATCGCTACGCGGATCGTTTGATCTTGATGAAAGCCAGCCCGGCCGTTACCACCCTCAACTCCATCCGGGATATGGTGCGCCAGATGGTCGAGGTTACGGATGGCAAGGTTGTTCTTTTCATTGACTACCTGCAAAAAGTCGCTATCCACCCTGAGAGAGCCACAGATGAGGGGGAGAAGGTCACGATCGTGGTTGAAGGGCTCAAGGATATCGCGATGACCTTCAACATCCCGGTGCTGGCCATCGTCGCTGCCGACCGGGAAGGCCTGAAAAGCAAGAGATTGCATCTCTACCACCTGCGCGGCAGTTCGGCCTTGGACTATGAGTGTGACATTGCTATCATCATGAATAATAAGTTCCACATCTTGTCCAAGGATCACGTGGCCTTTAATCCGTATAAAAGCGAGAGCTATCGTGATTGGGTGGTCTTTACCATTGAGAAGAACCGCGCCGGTCGGGCCATGATAGACGTAGAGTTCCAGCTCAAGGCTCAGCATTTTTGCTTTGTCCCTAAAGGGAACTTGGTGGAGCAAAAACTCATTGACGAGAAGATCATCGTTGAGTAATCCGCCGGTCCGTGTCCCACTCTTAGGTCAAAGATCTACCTGACCCCAATTGTACTCCAATCTGACGGCATTCCGTCGCTTCTCCTCCGTTTCCCCAGTTCTTAGAGTCAACAGGAACATAGTACCGGGCACAAATTGCTTGATTTGTTGTATAATTGAATCGGGTGGCGTTTTCTACTTTGGGCCGTGGGGGACAAGCAGCGAGGGAATGATGTCAACAAACAGGCGAAGATCTATCAGACTATATGTTCCCGCGTTGGTGATTGCTCTGGCATTGCTCTACCTGGCTTTGCTTGATGTGCAATCCTCCACTGCGGAAATGATGCCGACGGAAATGACATTTGAGTCGACCCAGTCTGCTGGTCCGAAGGACATAACAGTCGCCAGCTACGTGTTGGTGGAGCGTTTCTCCTCTTATCTGCCAAATGATGTGCAGCCTGCTGTTTCCGTGGAGGGCAATCGGCTGGTTGTTTCCTTGCCGTCCAATGCCGAGCCCTCCATCGTTGTTGCTGAAGCGAGTCGGGTCGGCCGGGTGGAGTTAGTGGATGGCGGGAACGAGTTCTTGCCCCTCAATAGAGTGGTGGAAACTGGCTCTCGTGCCATCCCTGATCAAGACGTGTACCAGGCGGTGCTCACCAGCGCAGACTTCGAGGTAGCGGAAGCCAAACTGAAAGACGGTGATCATCCGGTCATTGACTTTGTCCTCTCCCCGGCTGGCAATGCCCGACTGGCAGCTCACACTACCGGGTTGCACGGCTACTACCTGTGTCTGGTTGTCGACAATCGAGTGGTGAACTGTCCCATTCTACGCACGCCCTTGACAGACCGCCGTGGCACAATCGAGCTGACCGGCGATGCTACCCTGGACGACGCCCAGACCTTGGCTATGCTGCTTCGCTCCGGCCCGTTGCCGGTTCGTCTCAGGCTTACGAGTGACTGATTTGTTTCCAAACGCGGCCTGAAGGCCCGGTGAACGCGCCCTCTCGTTTGCCTACCGCAGAACGGTCTCCGTCCACGCCTCGATCCAAGCTTCACGGTTGCTCTCAATGGCTTCGGGGGAGACGTAAGCTGGGCTCTCCGGGATCTTGGCGTACTGGACAAACACGTCGGGTAGAGCAGCCGTCTCGTTGGCGGGGAATACAAACATCTGCAAGGGAATGTCTTCTTGGAAGCCTTTGCTCAGCATGAAGTCGATTAGCTTTTCTGCCAGAGCTCGCTGCTCTGTTCCCCTCAAGATCCCGATGAACTCAATTTGGCGGAAGCACGCGCCATCCCCTAGCACGACGGCGGTGGGGGCCTCCTCCATCGGTTCTTCAGCAAAGAAAACCTCGGCCGGTGGGCTGCTGGCGTAGCTAACCACAATAGGCCGATCCCCGTCGGAGGCGGCGCTGAATTGACCCCAATAGGCCTCCTCCCAGCCATCCACCACCAGTACATCGTTGTCTCGCAATGCCTGCCAGTAGTCCAGGTAGCCCTCTTCGCCGAAGTGTCCAACGGTTGCCAGCAAAAAAGCCAGCCCTGGCGATGATGTGGCCGGGTTTTCGATGACAGTCAGCCCCTTGTAGGTGGGCTCCTTGAGCGCGTTTAGGTCGGCGGGCGGATCGATGCCACGTTCGATGAACCAGGCCTTGTCGTAGTTCAGGCATACGTCGCCATAGTCCACCGGCAGCAAGCGATTCTGTGGATCGAGCTCGAGTTCGTCAGGTACATTTTCTAGCAAGGGCGAGTCATAGGGATCGAAGACATCAGCATCCAAGGCGCGGCTCATAAAGGTGTTGTCCACGCCAAAAAAGACGTCAGCCAATGGATTGTTTTTGCTGAGTATGGCCTGGTTAAGAGCTGAGCCTGCGTCGCCTGATGGTAGATACTCCACTCTTGCATTGTTGGTTGCCTCGAATTCGGCAATTACCTCTTCGCTAATACTGAAGCTATCGTGAGACATCAAGCTGATCACAGCCGGTTCTGACGCCACCTCGGTAGCTGCCGCAGGTGCCTCAATAGACGTCGCAGGCGTTGCGGGCGTGGGTGCGCAGGCAACCGAGATCAGCAGGACGATGCTCAGGTAGATCAGTAAGTGTTTCATTGTGTTACCTCCTCTTTTTCACTTGATTGGTGAACGACCAATATAAGTCCTTCTTTCACGCTCAAGCGCGCTACAGTTGCCGTCAGCGTATTACTGACGGTTAAGGTTGAACCAAAGCGTAAAGTAGCACCGAGCAGCGGCCACTCAACCCCTTCCAACGTGACTCCAATAACCAGTGCGGAGAGGGGCACGAGCGACAACAAGTCACCGCACGCACCTTTTATCGTCGTCTCCTGACCTCCTCGAACTGGCCAGGCGGTTTGGTTCCCTTCGGTCACTTGCACCCGTGCAGGTGCCCACTCAGCTTGGGCCACAAGCAGCAAATTGGCCAGTGACTGGTCCAGTCGCCCCCCCAGCATAGCCAGAATCTCTATCTCGTCTGCTCCCTCGGCGATGGCCAATTGCAGCGCCAGTTCCAGGTCGGTCTCGTCTTTTCGGGTCGGATGCACTACGAATCGGACGTCGGCTGCTTCCAGCTCGGCGCGCAGGCCTGGATCCAGGGAATCCATGTCACCCACCACGACATCGGGTGTGAGTCCCATACCGCGAGCGTGGTGAGTTCCACCGTCGGCACAGATGACTTGGTCGCCAGGGCGGATGCGCCGTCGCGCCTCGGCCGGATCGGACAACTGCCCGTTGGCAATGATGATCGTACGGACCGGAGAATCTGCGGTCACCGTGACCTCCTAATCTCTTGGCTAGTGCGTTCCTGGATAACTAAAAAGAGCCACCCGGCGGTCGGGTGGCCTTTTGTTACTTAACTGTCTTCCCTCCGCCGGCATTATCCGTAGCAGGTTCGGACGGTCGGTTCCATAGCTATAGGCAAGGAACCCTCTCAGCCTGGTTTGTCCAAGCTCCCGCAGCGTATTGGGTTCTTAAACTAGAACAGTCACGAACTTCGTGGAGAAACTATCTCCTATTGCTTCTAAGTAAAAGTATATTACGGCCACTTGCTTTTGTCAAGTGTTACTCAATAGGCTGTTTCGGGATCTGGTAGACACACGCCGAAGCGCCATTTGAAATGCAAGCAACTTCCTCGACCTTATGATTCTTACCAGTGGCCCACAGCGTCGCCTCCTGCAAAACACCGACGGTGACGAAACAGGCAGGCTTATCGTGCTTGGGCCGCCAGCGGCAGGGACATATCTCATTTACATAATAGTAGGAATCTGGCTCCTCACGCAGGTGAGCCTTCAGATTCACGTCCTTGTTGGCTGCGTTCGTGATGTTGTCCAGCACCAGTTTCATTCGTGACCCGACAGGTAAGGCCTTAAGCGCCAGCCCGGCCAGCCCCAGGATAGCCGGCTGTTCCTGAAGTGTATATCGAAACGTGGCCCGGCCTATCCGAATCAGCATAGCACGCGCGCCACGTGGTCCGTAGAAATCCTCAACCGCTTGCTGGGCCGCGCCAAAATCGGCGAAGCTGGCCTCCAGCTCGGTGTCATTGGGCGGATAATTATCGATAAAATGGCCCAAACCGCCTGCGTTCAAAACGGCCTTGGCCCCGTTCTCGCCCATTACTTCCTCGATAGCCACAAGCAGGACACGTAGGTTTGCGTTGGGCATCATCCGGTCCTCTGGCATCG
>JAUVPY010000135.1 GCA_030598425.1 Anaerolineae bacterium | reverse complement strand
CCGTGTTGGCCTGATACGGCTTGAGCAGCTTGATGCGCTCCTCCCACACCGAGTCTGGCTCCCCCATCGAGACCCAGACGTCGGTATGCAGATAGTCCACGCCCTTTACACCTTCCTCCACGCTCTCGGTCAGGGTGAGCCGGGCGCCGGTCTCCTCTGCGATGGCCTTACAACCCTCGACCAGTTCCGCCTCCGGCCACAGACCGCTTGGCGCACACAGCCGGACATCCATGCCCAGTTTGCAGCCGCCGACCATAAGCGAATTGCCCATGTTGTTGCGAGCGTCGCCCATGTAGCAGTAAGCGATTTCGGTCAGGTGCTTCTTGCTGTGCTCCATCATAGTCAGCACGTCGGCCAGGATCTGGGTGGGGTGGAATTCGTTGGTCAGACCGTTCCAAACGGGTACACCCGCGTACTCGGCCAGTTCCTCGACCGTGGCCTGGGCAAAACCCCGATACTCGATGCCGTCGTAGACGCGGCCCAGCACCCGCGCGAGGTGCGTGTCCTGGTCGAGGACTTCTCGAAGATGAGCGCTATGTTCTTGCTCTTGAGACGGGGCCTCTCGTAGCCGCCGTACTTGGCTGCCTTTAGATCCTTCGACAGCTCCAGCAGGAAGAGAATCTCCTTCGGGGTGAAGTCCAGGAGCTTGACAAAGCTGCGATTGCGAAGGTTGAAAGCCATGGGTAATCTCCTTATTGCTTGATGGTGTGCAGCCCGCACCAGTTTAGTACAATTCCTGCGCTACGGCAATACGTGATGTAGAATACAATCGCCCCGAGCGCAAAAAGGATCGCCATCATCCGACGAGCAACGGCCATAAGAAGCACGCACAATCATCTGGTAAGCTCGTAGATCGCATATGCGTATACCTCCATGGCCACATATAAGTCTTCGAGTACAACGTACTCATTGGGTTGGTGTGCCACCGAGGATCTTCCCGGTAGAATGGGACCGAAGGCGACACAGTTTTCGATCGAACGGGCGAAGGTCGCGCCGCCCGATGACTCCGGTTCTGACTCAGTGTCCCGGGTGACCTCACGATAGACCTTCATGAGCGTCTCAATCAGAGAGTGGTCGAGCGGCATGTATTTGGGCGCAATCCAGTCATATTCCCTGTAAGCCAGCCCGTACTCGCGGGCGACGGTGATCAGCTTTTCTACGATCTCTTCCTTGGGGACAGTAACGGGGCTTCGGATATCAACGGAAAGCTGCTCCTTATGACCGATGTCGATCTTTCCGACGTTGAGCTTGAGCCGACCTGAGGGCACGTCGGCGCACTCGCCGAAGATGTCCGTGGCGAAGGGGTCCTCGCCAACCTCCTGGGCCACGAAGCGGATGACCCTGGAATCGAGGCCAGTCGCCTCCAAGGCAATGCACAACCGGGCAATGGCATTGATCCCTGTTTCAGCCACTGATGCGTGAGCCGCCTTACCCAATACTTTTATCCCGCCGTCGACTCGTTCGTGGTCGTAGCCCAGTTCTTCCAACTTGGCTGCTAACTCGTCTTTTCTCTCTCCCCCGTAGACGATGGAATCGGGGACGGCATTGAAAGCATTACCACCCTTAAGAACGAGGTTACCCTCATTGCTCCCCTCCAAGTAAAATTCAAGCAGACCCTTTTCGGCATAGGTCAAGGGGAATTTGGAGTCGGGTGTGAAGCCCATGCTGGGTCTTTCTTCACGCTCCAAGTAGCGCTTTACGCCGCGCCATAGCGATTCCTCGTCGGTGCCGAAAATAAACCGCAGGCGTCTGTTGAAATCCACTCCGGCGTCCATCAAGGCCTTCGCAGCAAACATGGCAGCCAGCGTGGGGCCTTTGTCATCCTGGGCGCCACGACCGTAGATCTTGCCGTCCCTCTCCACTGGATCAAAGGGGGCGGTGTTCCAGGTATCAAGCTCCCCGGCGGGCACTACGTCCAGGTGACCCAGGACAGCCACCAGGTCTTGGCCCTGACCGATTTGGGCATACCCGTAGTATCCCTCGTCACCGTACTTGGTCTGGAACCCAAGACGCTCGGCAATTTGCAGGGTTGTCCTCAAGGCGTCGTCCACGCCCTTCCCAAAGGTGAACCCAGCTCCCCCCTCCTCTATGACGCTGGGGATGCGGACTACGTCCTTGATCGCCTCTTTCAAAGGTCTGTGTTGATTCTGCAAATGCTGCTTGATTTTTGCTTGCATCTCTTTCTCATTAGTGGAAGACCTCAGACAGATGGTTGATTGAGGTGCTACTATTATAACAGTTTTAAGCCAAAAGGGTATTGGGTTTAGGCCATTAGACCCCTGCGGATCCTTGCGGTAACGTGACCAAAGCGACTTCATTTGACCACTGGTCCACAGTGTGCTATACTTGGCGCAACATAATACCTGGTGAATGTCAAAGAACTTTTTTGCCGAGGTAGCTCAGTCTGGTAGAGCACTTGACTGAAAATCAAGGAGTCCGCAGTTCAAATCTGCGCCTCGGCACCTGTACCCCAAACGGGGTACCTTCGGGGGCGAGGCGCATACCTCGCCTCATTTGTTTGTACCCGTGATGGCAGATTCTCAGGTGGAGCGCACTCGCTTCGCGGGGCCGCGCGAAGTGCGTTGCACCCTGAGTCCGCGTAACTGAGATGGCACAGGATGACTAAGGAAAATAAGATTCTCAGCTCTGTGACCAAGGCATTTTCCTCTCCCCTTTCCGCCATCTCTAAACCCACCGTACTGCTCTGGCTCCTCATCCTGGCCTATATCCTCTTTTTCACTACCTACAGCCTCCAGCGGCACGCGACGTTCAACACCTTCGCGGCCGATCTCTCCTTTATAGACCAACCGATGTGGAACACGCTCCACGGACGTTTTCTGGAACGCACCCTCGGCGATCGGCAAGTGTCTCGCGCAGCGGAGCATCTGGAGCCTATTATCATCCCCATCGCCCTTGTCTTCTACCTCTGGGACGACGTGCGCGCCATTCTTCTCGTCCAGACTATCGCCCTCGCACTGGGGGCGCTGCCACTCTATTGGATTGCCCGGGAGATAACATCAAGGGAGTGGCTCTCCCTCGTCTTTGTGTTTGCCTACCTGATGTTCCCCGCCTTGCAGGCCTCAAATGTTGCCGACTTTCACGCTGACCCCTTTGTCGTCACGCCCCTGCTCTTCGCTTTTTGGTACGCGATGCAGGGCCGGTACTGGGTGATGTGGGGTTGGGCGATCCTGGCGATGCTGGTCAAGGAGAACCTGCCCACGCTCACGTTCATGTTGGGGCTGTATCTCTTTTTTAGTGGGAAATCGGGGGAGCGGGAAATCGGGGGAGCGGGAAATCAGGGAAACAGGGAATCGGGGAATCGGGATGTCAGCGCTCCTGATTCCCCGATTCCCTTATTTCCTGATTCCCTGTTAACTCCGCGCCGGCTGCACGGCCTGGCGTTGATGGCCGTAAGTCTGATTTGGTTTTATGTGGCTACATTCTTGATTGTCGCACCGCTTGCCCGTGAGGTCTATGGAACTGACGGGCCGATCTATTTGTCCAGCCGCTACACCAATCTCGGCGACGGGGCGGGGGGTCTGCTAGCACGATTGTGGGAGGCATTGACCTTACTGGGCGAACCTGACCGGTTTGCTTACCTGGCTGGTTTGTTCGCGTCCGTCGGTTGGCTTGCGCTGCTCGCTCCCGAGCTCCTGCTCCTGGGGCTACCAGTGCTGTTAGCAAACACGTTCAGCAATTTCCCGGGTCAGTACTCGGGCGAGCAACACTACTCGGCACCGTTGGCCCCGGTTTTTGTCATCGCCGCCATCTACGGCTTCCAGCGTCTCAGCGTCTTAGCCTCCCGGCGGTTGCGCGCTGGGGGGATCGGGCGCTATGTCCCGGTGTTGATCATCATATGGTTGGTAGCCTGGTCCTTGGGCTATCATTACTTCCGAGGCTGGACGCCCCTGGCCCGAGATTTCGACTGGCCGGGACGCACGCCGCACCACCGATTGCTGAGTCACTTCGTCGACCAGATCCCCCCGGAGGCACCAGTGTCTACACCGCCGCCTCTGCATCCCCACCTGGCCCATCGAGAGAAGATCTATGTTTTCCCCACGATCGCCGATGCAGACTACGTGCTGCTTGACGTTTCAGGCCGCACCGGTGCCCATCCAAATGACGTACGCAGAACTTTCGACGCGCTTATTGAATCGGGTGAGTTCGAAATAGAAGATGCTGCCGATGGCTACGTGTTGCTGAGTAGGGGGCAAGGGGCAGGGGACCAGAGAGGACCTTTACCGAATGCGTTCTACGACTTCGCGCGGGTGCGGGATGTACAGCCTCAATACCCAAGTCTAGTGGAGTTTGATGGGCGGCTGCGCTTTCTGGGGTATGATGTGATCGACGATCCCAAGTGGCGACAAACCTATCTCAGATTGTACTGGCAGGCACTGGTCCCGCTCTCTGATGATCCACACCTATGGCCCGTCATCTTCGGCGAGGATGGAAACCTGATCGAAGACACCTCCCGGCGTCCGATGGTCGCCCCCCTGTGGTATCCGCCGTCGCGGTGGCAGCCCGACGAGATCATTATTACCGAGACGATTCCATGGGATTTGGGGCCAGGCTTCAACGTGGGCCTGGCTGTACTGCGAGGTACCCACGGAGAAGGCGATGAAACCGACGCAGCCGCTAGCTTTAGTGAGCCAGCCAGACGTCTTCCTATAACCAAGGCTGGCCCCGACGTTGCTCTGTTCCACGGCAACACTTGGGCCCAGATTGGCGCATTTGCCCGCGATGGCCGTCATCTCGCCCCAACCACAAACGATCTTGACCTGCAACCACTGGATGCGACCTTCGCTGAAGGCATCCGTCTGAACAACTATCAAATAGCAAATGACAAGGATCAAATTTCAGTTGTGCTTGAGTGGCAGCCGACCACTCCTCTTTCCAGGGACTACACGGCGTTTGTCCATATGATCGACCCGGATGGGAGCATCGTCGCCCAGTCCGATGCCCAACCTACCTGGGTTGCACCGTGGCCTACCAGCCGCTGGCTGCCAGAGCAGCCGGTCCTGGACGTCCACCGGCTTGACCTTCCCCCCGACTTACCCCCAGGTGGCTACGAAGTACAGGTGGGACTGTACTATTGGGAGACCTTGGAGAGATTACTCGTCCTTGACGAAACAAAACAATCAGTCAGCGACCACGTCGTGCTCGGCGAGATAGGGATTGAGCCCTAAAGAGCACCCACACCTAAAAGCCCCGGTTTCTCGAAGAAACCGGGGCTTTTACTTCCAGCTCTGATCCTTAAGTACGCGCAATAGTTCGTCGCCATAGGTACGTCGCTGCCAATCGTCGAGTGCTTCGACATTAGCCAACGCCTGGGCAGTACCTGGCGCGCGCTTGGCCAGCGCCATCAGCGTGCTGTTGGGCAGAATCACGTCGGGCTCCACGCTGCGCGCCTCGGCCATGCGCTTGCGCCAGGCGCGCAGCGCCTCGTAGCGTGCCAATGTCTTATCGTCGGGACGGCGATGCTGACTGCGCGGATAAGAAGGGAGCGGGGCGTCAAGCCCTTCGGCAATGACCTCCAGCAGTTTGCCAGCAGCGCGGTGACGCATATGGTGACTCAGACCCTTAACATTTGATAAGGAGCGCTGGTCAGCGGGGCGGGTCTGGGCCAACCGGACGAGTGTCGCGTCGTTCATGACTTTGAAGGGCGGTCGGTTGAGTTTCCGGGCATAGCGGTCACGGAAGATGAAAAGACGGCGTAGCACCGCTTGCTCAACAGGAAGCAATTCACGCGCCCCGGTGACGCGCCAGAAATCATCTGGATTAAAGACCTTCGACGTCGGCTCGACGCGCGTTTGGCGCTGGAAGGCCTGCTGGGCCTCATCCAATCGGCCTTTGGCTTGTAGCTCGGCAAGTTGCATTTCGCGTAGGGGCAGGAGAAAGTGCGTGTCTAGCCGCGCGTAGTTTAACGCCTCTTTTGACAAAGGACGAGTCCCCCAGTTGTAACGCTGCATCCGCTTATCCAGTTGCACGCCAAATTGATCATGTAAGATAGTCCCCAGCCCATATCTTTTCCAGCCCAACACACGCGCAGCGAGCATTGAATCGAATAGATTGAGAAAGGCGAAGCCATAGTCTCTCTTTAGACAGACAATGTCGTACTGAGCAGCGTGGAACACCTTTTCGCAGATCTCGTCAACGAAGAGTTCTCCCAGCCTTGACACATCAACTGCCAGAGGGTCAACCAAATAGTCAACATCTGGGATCGAGAATTGGATCAGGCATACCTTTTCATGGTACACATACAGACTATCGGACTCAGTATCAACCGCTATTACCTGCGAGTCGCACAGGTGGGCAAGCATCTCGTTCAGCGCCGGTTGGGTATCAACCCAAACACAATCCGCATCAAGTGTCAAACGTGTCAACTAGGCCTCCAGTGTGAAGCATATGTGCCTATAATACCCGCATCGGGCAAAACTGCCAAGATCAAGGCCAAGTGTACGGCACCCGGCACCCCATCCATCCTGTTTCAGGGGTGTTGCGTAAGGTGGGTTCCACTTGGATCTCTTAGCTTGGGACCTTATTCTTATTGAGATTCCCTAGTCTTTAGTGATATAATATAAATTGCAATAAGCTTCAAGATTCGGAGAAGGGATATGATTCAGTGCGAAAGGAGGTCGTCCAGGATTTTTGACTGGCAAACAGATTGACTTGAGAATTGAGAGAGAGTATAATCTGTCTATTGGCGGCTGGGGTCGAGCTTTAAGCTTGTCTCTAACTCTGTGTTATTGCCACCTTCACAAAGCTTGTGCCTTATGAACCCACAGAGGTTGCATCGGGGCGCAATCCAAGATGGCACCACGACAGCACCAGCCTGCCTGCAGACTCCGCACTGAGGACAATAAGCAATGGCATT
>JAUVPY010000101.1 GCA_030598425.1 Anaerolineae bacterium | reverse complement strand
ATACTGCTGGGTCACGTGGCCCCCAACGTGCGCGAGATCATCATACCTCTGGTATCCCTGGAATTCGGCCTCGCGCTGCTCAGTATCGGTGCGCTCAGCTTCCTGGGTCTGGGGGCACAGCCGCCTACCCCCGAGTGGGGCACAATGCTGGCCGATGGGCGTGTTCTACTACGCCACGCCCCCTGGGTCTCCATCGCCCCTGGTCTGGCCATTACCCTCAGCGTGCTGGCCTTTAACCTGGTGGGCGATGCTCTGCGGGATGCGCTGAACGTGAGGGTGCGACAGTGAGGTGCCGCACAGAGTCCCAGACCTGAAATACCCATGCCAGCCGCAGCCGCCAACGCAAGCGCCGCCACGTCTGTATCGCCTGCTTCCGGTCGACAGCATCGGGAGAAAAAGGGCCGTAGCACGTCCGCACGTAGAGACCGACCAGCCAGCGTGCCTCTTGGGCGGCGTTGGCTAAAACGGTCGCCCTGAGTCTATTCTCTGCCACGTCCCCCACGCGCCCCGCCAATGACGCTAGATACTCAAAAGGGGTATCCCCAGGTTGCGCGGAAACAGCCAGCCTCCGTCCGTGGCGGTAGAGACGCCGGTACAGAATCGCTACCATCCGTTCTGGAGGCATACGGTGCAGCCGCCAACCGTCAACGGCCGATCGGGCCAGGCTCGCCAGGGCCAACAAGGCAACCATCCCTGACAACGCCAGCCACCAAAGCCGGCTGCCCACGATTCTTCCGGCCCTAATTGGTTCCAACGCCTCTAGTTCGGGTGGCACGACGGGAGGCACATCTTGAGGGCGGTTAATCGGGGGCACTCCGGCCGTAGGCTCGAAATCAATCCAGCCGTAGCCGGGGAAGTAAATCTCTACCCACGCGTGGGCGTCGGCCTCGACGACCACGTAACGCTGTTTGACCTCATCGTACGTCCCGGAATGATAGCCCACGGCCAGTCGGGCCGGCAGACCGGCGGCCCGCGCCAGCACCACCATCGAAGTGGCATAGTAATCGCAGTATCCCTGACGCAGATCGAAGAGGAAGTAATCAACCACATCCCGGTCGAGCTTAGGAGGCGGCAAGGCACGGGTGGAGGGGTAAGTGCGCAAGTAAGCCTCAATGGCGCGCGCTCGATCGAAAGGCGTGGGCTCCGTTGCTGTCAGGTCACGGGCCAGCGCCAGCACTCGCGCAGGGACTTGGTCGGGCAGCGCCAAGTAGCGATCTTGAACCCACGCCGGATAGTCACTCCCGGCGGCTCGCAACTGCACCTCGCCCACAGTCGCAACCAGTGAATCAGTCTGATAAATAGCCGGGGCGCCTTCGAGGTCCTCTCCGCCTACATCGGCAGTAGTGCGGGTAGCCTGATTGGGCTCCTGGCCCGTCCCTTCGGAACGTGCCGTCGGGTTGGCCTGGTCGGCCTTGATAACGGTCGCGCCAAATGCATCTTGGGAAGAGCGCCAGGCGACGCGAAAATCCTGGTCAACCGTCACCAGATCGCCGGCTGTGTGAAGTAGTTCTCCCAGCTCGCTGATGGCCCGCACCTCAGCCCTTACCTGCCTCCGGCCAGGCGGGATCGCCGGAGCAGGTTGAACATTCACCCCAAGCGGTTCAAAGGGGTCCCTATAGACGGCCGGGCCCCCGCCCCGATAGCCAAGAAGCTCAGTCCCGTCTGTGATCCAACCGTAACCGGTGTACTCGTTGTATGTTAAGCTGCGCCAGTAGTAGCGCGGCACTGGCTCGCCCGGCACGAATTCCGATGGGCTGGGGGTCAATCCGTCCCCAGTCCCCTCGTCCTCTTCGACGTAGATGACCATAACCACCTGTTCCGAGAGCTCTGGCCCAGAGCCGAGCAGATGACGGCGCGGCAGCCCAGGGGCGCGTATCCGGTCTTCGTCGAAGAGGGTACTTGGATTGGGGGCATCGACACTTGGCCCCACTGGACCAGCCACAACCTGCACGGTTCTCGGCTGCCCCCTAACCAGCCTTCCGGCCCAATCGACCATCTGTCGCCAGGAAACCGAAGGGACCAGCAGGGCTAAAGACACCAACATCAGAGAAAGGCCCGCTCCCAAGAGCTTCACCTCCCAGCCGACGTCGGATGGAAAGTCAATGCCCGAAGCAGCCCAGCGACGCTCGCGCGTATCTTGCCCGATTAATACAACCAGCAGCAACGTGGCACCCAGTAGTGACAGCAGAAAAGCAAGATCGCCCCTCCAATAGAAGAGGCACCCACTCAACAACACACCGGCCGGGACCATCCCTGGCATCGGTTGATTGCGCCGTCGCACCCACCAACCGGCCCAGGCCGCCACTGCCCACATCATCAGGCCCCAAGTTAAGGCCACTGCCACCAGGTCCACAGTCGGCCGGCCCGTCACTTGTGCCGACGACCAGTCAAGCAGCCGGAGCAGCATGGTACCAACGTCCGCCCACAGGCCCTCCAGAGCCAGCAGGATCGGGGTTCCGTCCGGCAGATCCGTCAGTTGCGCATCTGATCGACCAACGCCCCAGCCTCCCCAGACCAGAAACACGGTGAGTTCAAGTGAGCTACGGACCAGCGCCTGCCATAGCCCCAGAAGGGACTCTCCCAGACGGCCGACCCGCAGAAAGATGACCTCGACTCCCAGGGCCAGCGCCACCAGCCCGCCCAACCACCCTGGCAACGGGGACCTGGCCAACCACCACCCGATCGTCAGCCCCAACAACCCCAGGGGCAGCAGCAATCCGGCGTTCAGACCCCGGATCGCATTCGCCAAACCCATGGCGACGCTGGCCAACGCCACCAGCAGAAGAAAAACCCAGATTATGGTCTTGGGTCCCAAGCGGCGGATGAGCCAGGCCAACAGCCGTGTCACGATAGCACCTTCCAGGCCAATTCACGGGGGCGACGAGTTGTCACCGCCCGCCCTAGAGGCGTTACCCGCCATTCCCACCGTCCTTGCCGGCCGGGGCGCGATTCCGGACGGTCCAGCAGGTCCCGGGTGATGACATAGCTGGTTATGCCCAGATTGGACAGCAGCGCCGAGGTTCTACTTGCGTCGCCAGACCCACCGAAGGAGACCGGGTCCAGCAGCAGCACGGTAGGGATGGCACCCCGCCGCAGGAGAGGCCAGAGCGCCTCGATCCAATCGCCCTCCACGTTGGGTGTGACTATGATCAGACTGGTGCGTTCGCCAAACCTGGGACGCGCCCGGGCCAGCAGCTCAGCCAGGGGACGGGACCCCTTCTCCACCAGCGCCAACGCGCGCAGAATGGTCCACCGTTGACCGTCGCCCTCTTGCGGCGGCAGCCAGACCAACTCTTCACCGTGCGTCACCAAGCCTACGGCTCGGCCCGACCTCAGCCCCCGATCGGCCAGCGAAGCAGCCAGGATCACGCCGTGTTCTTCAGTCGACGCCTGGCCCTGGCCAGCCTGGACTCTCTGGTCCAGGTCCAGGAACACCCACCAGTCACCAGCCGGGGTACCGTCAAAGAGTTTCACGAACAGGGAATCGCGACGCGCGGAGGTCGGCCAATGAATCCAGCGCAGGCTGTCACCTTGAATGTAATCCCTCACACTGGCGGCGCCGACCGTGCGCTCGGGGGCATTGGCTCGCGGGCGCCCCTCACCCGTTCGTCCACCTGGTGCCACCTCTATGGTCGGTAAGGACAGGATGGGGGGTGTCACCATCAGGGTGGCAGAGTCGGGGTAATGCAGCGTGACCGTGTACAGGCCAAACGGGTCACCCGTACGTAGGCTGGTCGGCCCCAGGGTGAAAAGGCCCCGCCGGGTGCACACGCCCTTTGTATGCCAGCGACTCTGTGATCCACCGCCGACACCCGACACCCGGCTGACCCGGTAGTCAGGCACGGTAGAATGATCCACCACCTCGACCCAAAGCCCGGGCAGCATACCTTCGTTGACGAGTGTGAAACGCTCTTCCAGCCGGTCGCCCACTTGCGCCCAGCCGAAGCGCATCTCACGGACCAGACGCAGTCCGTGGGCCAGCGAGCGCGCCCACAGGTAACTGGCCAGCCACGCCCCGCCCAAACCGACCAGGAGAATCAGCCAGCCTCGATAAGGCACGGCCAAGTGCAAGAACAGCAGCAAGCCCACTAAAGCTGGCATCAAACGCGCCTTGAGTCGTAGGCGAGGCTCCGGGTTGGTTTTCACCTGCGCACCCCCTCCACAGGGATAACGCCCAAACGTCACTGACCATATTATACTACAAGTGCAACGCACCCGCTTCGCGAGGTGCGTTGCACTTTGGTCAGGGACGGCCCATAGTTTGACTCACTTCCTCAATCGTGATAAGATGCACTCTGTATGCCTCAATCCACGCTGGCGCTGGATCGCCCTGATTCGGATTGTCCCTCCAGCCCAGCAGGATATAGAGAAACTGCCATCCCACGGAATCGCAGACCAAAGCGGATTGGTCAAAGCCACCGAAAAGCTAACGAGGTCGCCTTCTCAGGCAGCCTATCCACCGCCAATCTGCCGAATATGGAGACCCACCCAGAATGCTGGACACACTGTTTTCACCCCAATCTATTGCCGTCATCGGCGCATCACGCACTGAGGGCAAGCTGGGTTATGCCGTTTTGGCTAACATCATTCAGAGTGGATTTAGCGGTGCTATCTACCCTATCAACCCCAAAGCCGACGAGATCCTTGGCCGCTCTTGTTACCAGGGCCTCGACGAGGTCGAGGGCGAGATAGACCTGGCCGTAATCGTGATTCCGGCCAGGTTCGTCCTCGACACGCTGGAGACGTGCGGGAAACGAGGCGTCGGTTCGGTGATTGTCATCTCGGCCGGCTTTCGAGAAACCGGACACGAAGGCTTAATGGCCGAGCGCAAGATGGCCGAGATTGCGCAAGAGTACCAAATGCGCATCGTCGGTCCCAACTGCCTGGGCGTGATCGACACTTTGGCGCCGATGAACGCCTCGTTTGCAGTCGGTATGCCGCCCCAGGGGCAAATCGCCTTTATGTCACAGTCTGGCGCGCTGTGTACCTCCATCCTGGATATCGCGTTGGCCCAGGAAATAGGCTTCTCACGTTTTGTGAGTCTGGGCAACAAGGCCGATCTCAACGAGATAGACTTCCTGCAAGCGTGGGCCGAAGACCCTGAATCAAAGGTGGTGATGGCCTACCTGGAGGGCATCGCTGACGGGGGTCGCTTCATCGACGTGGCCCGGCATATGACCAAACACAAGCCGGTGATCGCCATCAAGTCGGGCTCCACCAGCGCCGGTTCACGGGCGGTCAGCAGTCACACGGGCACCCTGGCCGGCAGCGAACGAGCCTACGAAGCAGCTTTCAAACAGGCGGGAGTCATCCGCGCCGATTCGGTGGGCGATCTGTTTGACCTGTCGGTTGCGATGGCGCGCCAGCCGCTGCCTCGCAATGAGCGAGTGGCCATCATCACCAACGCCGGCGGCCCGGGCATTATGGCCACCGACGCCATCGAACGCTGCGGGCTGAGCCTGGCTTCGCTGGACCAGGAGACAAGGGAAAAGCTGCGGCAGGTACTCCCCTCGGTCGCCAGTGTGCTCAACCCGGTGGATGTGCTGGGTGACGCGCTGGCCGACCGCTACCAGGCGGCGCTCCAGGCCGTGACCGCGGATCCTCACGTGGGCGCTCTGATCGTCATCCTCACCCCACAGTTTATGACCGAGATCGAGGAGACCGCACGCGCCGTGGGCCAAGTCGCCGAAGGCAGCGACATCCCGGTATTGGCCTGTTTTATGGGCGAAGCCAACACCGAACCCGGTGCCAAGATTCTGACCGACCACAACGTGCCCAATTACATCGAGCCTGAGCGCGCCGTGGCCGCGCTTAGAGCGATGGTCGACCAACGCCAATGGCAGGAGCGCCCGCCGCCCGAGTTTGAGGCGTTTGACGTGGATCGCGAGCGAGTGGCCCGCATTTTCGAACAAGTCCGGTCTGACGGCCGCCTGCAAATCGGTGACGCGGAAGCGCGCGACATACTGGAAGCCTATCGCATCCGCATTCCGGCCTCCAAACTGTGCAAAACCTCAGACGAGGCAGTCACTTTCGCCGATGAGATCGGCTACCCGGTGGTGATGAAAATCGCATCGCCCGACATCCTGCACAAAACCGATATCGGCGGTGTGCGGCTGAACATCGAAGATGCCAGCGACGTGCGCGATTCGTTCGACCTGCTCACCTTCCGCGCCGTGCGCTACATGCCAGATGCCGCAATCTGGGGCTGTCTGGTCCAGCAACAGGTGCGCGGTGGTAAAGAGGTCATCGCCGGGATGAACCGTGACCCACAATTCGGCCCTCTGGTGATGTTTGGCCTGGGCGGCATCTACGTGGAAGTGCTCAAGGACGTCTCATTTCGTATCGCACCCTTCTCACGGCGCGAGGCGAACGAGATGATGAGAGAGATTCGCTCGTTTAATCTGTTACGTGGCGTGCGTGGCCAGGCACGGTCGGACATCGAAGCCGTCGCCGACACGCTGCTCAAGCTATCGCAACTTGTCACCGACTTCCCCGATATCGTCGAATTGGACATCAACCCCTTAATTGTCTTCGACGAGGGACGTGGAACGATGGGTATTGACATGCGACTGGTGCTAGCCCCATAAAACCTGGGAGGCAATGATGACTACCAATGTTTATGTGACTTCAACCCAAACTTTCTCTGGCAAAAGCGCCTTGTGCGTTGGCCTGCTGGGCCGGTTCAAGCGCGACGGATTTCACGTCGGGTATATTAAGCCGGTCAGCACCACGGCCCGCATTGTGGGTGACCAGGTGATGGACGAAGATGCCCACTTCGTCAAGGACACATTCGACCTGGCGGAGTCGTTGGAGACGATGGCACCCGTCATCCTCACCGACCAGCGGGTGGGAGCGATTCTGGCCGGCGAGGGTGAGAACCTGGACGCCCACGTGCAATCGGCCTACCGGACGATCGCCCAAGATAAAGACATCGTGGTGCTGGAAGGGGGCGGCAGTCTGCGCGAGGGCTGGATCGTTAACCTGGCCCCGCCCCAGGTGGCCAAGCTGCTGGAGGCACAGACGCTGGTGCTGGTGCCCTACGACAACGATCTGCAACTGGTGGACGACCTGATCACGGCCCGAGTGCGGTTGGGAGAATCAATGATCGGGGCCGTGATCAACCGAGTACCGCCGCATCGGATCGACTTTGTCGAGAACCAGGTCAAGCCCTTCGTCGAGCGTCACAAGGTGCCCATATTCGCCACCTTGCCCAGGCAGCGCGTGCTGCTCTCGGTCAGCGTTGCCGAGCTGGCCGACAAGCTAGGCGGCGAGGTGCTGTGCGGTCACCACGCCGTAGACGCATTGGTAGAGACACTTATGGTCGGCGCCATGAGCGTAGACAGCGCCCTCACCTATTTCCGCCGCAAGCCCAACAAAGCGGTCATCACCGGCGGCGACCGGCCCGATATCCAGTTGGCGGCGTTGGAAACGTCGACGCGCTGCCTCATTCTGACCGGCAATATCCGGCCCAACCCGCTGATCCTGGGTCGCGCCGAGGAAGTGGGCGTGCCCGTCATCCTCACCCGCCACGACACGATGACGGCCGTTGAAAACATCGAGACCTTCTTCGGCAAGACCCGGTTCCATCAGGAAAAGAAGGTCGAGAGCTTCGAGAATCTGTTGAGCGAACACATGGATATGGAAGCGCTGTACACTGCGCTTGGACTCAGGTAACAAGTATCAGGTAGCAGGTAGCAAGTAACAGGAAATCAGGGAACCGGGGAATCAGGGAATCGGGAGACCGCGTACCTGATACCTGATACTTGCTACCTGTCACCTGTTACCTGCTACCTGTCACCTGTCACCTGCTTTCTAAACTCTGTGGAGGAAAACGAATGTTACTGGATACGATGAGTATGATAGAAGACGTAGCCGCGCGTGAGATACTGGACTCGCGCGGCAACCCGACGGTGGAAGTTGAAGTCCTGCTGTCCGACGGCTCGGTGGGCCGGGCTGCTGT